>PBGF01000019.1 GCA_002718915.1 Methanobacteriota archaeon
TAATTGTAACACACAGTGATGAAGTAGCTGCATTTTGTGACCGCAGTTTAGAATTACGTGATGGAAGATTTGTAGCTGAGCATGGATCAAACCTAGATGTGGATGACTTAGAAGGAACAAGAGAGTTAATCGTTGATGAACTGGGTACTGTTTCTTTCCCTCCAGAAGTTTTAATGAAAATGGGTGGATCAGGAAGATATGAAATAGCTCATAACGAAAAAGGTGAAGTTACACTAGTTACAGCTGAAAATAATAAATCCATGATAAAAGGAAAGAAAGTTTTGTCAAGTAAATGCCCTGCTTGTAATCACAACTACAAAGATGATAGTCAATTATGTCCTGAGTGTGGATCTAGCCGTCCAATGGTAAGTGAAAATTAAAAATCCAATATTAGTCTTGGAGTTTTTTGATCTATTTTAGGAATTTTATCATCAAAAATAGGATTTATATAATCTGAATAAAATTTCAGATAAGATTCTATATCTAATCCCATAAATTTGGAAAGTCCAACTTTTGACATCAATTCCATACCTGATTTTGAAAGAGTTTGTGCACCTATTAAATCCTGGATCTGATAACTAGCCATTCTTATTTTCAGAAGAGCTGCACCCATTTTAATTAAACCTTGAATGAACATATGTTCACTGCTTCTCTTAACTGAAGCAAGCCAAAGGCCTTCCCAAGCCTCATGAGCTTCCCAATAAAAATGATAATTATACAAATCAATTCCATATAAATAATCCTCATTTAATCTCCAATCATCAGAATTCCATTTTGATATCTCTTCCTCATCTAAACCATAACTATGGCCTTCGGGACTGTTAACAGGATGTGGATGGAGTCCTGGAATAAATCTGTAAGCTGGGAATTCTTTGTCAGTATATCTATCAACACTCTTATTCAAAACGTCTTCAGAGTATGCAAGAGGATAATTTGTCATTATTTATTAACAATATCTTCAATTGCAGAAGCAAATGAAAGAACATCTGCTTCATCGTTGTAAAGATAAGCACTGGCTCTTGCAGTCCCATTAATTCCTCTTGAATTAAACCATGAATGTACACAATGCATACCACTTCTTATTGCAATATTGTATTCTTCATCTAGATGCATAGCAATTTCAGTAGGATCCCAACCTTCTATGTTGAAAGAAAAAATACCTCCTCTTTGGGCTACGTCAGATGGACCTACAACATCTATAGCTTCCAAGTCTTTCAGCTTATCAGACATTATTCGGTTAAGTTTGTTCTCATGCTCCTGAATATTATTCCTACCAACCTTCATAACATATTCAGCTGCAACTCCTGAGCCTATAGCTCCAGCATAATCCTGAAGACCTGCTTCAAAACAAGAAGGAGGTGGCAATAGCTTGTAATCTTCATATGTTGAATTAATTACTGTTGAGCCCCCAACATAGGTTGGAACTAAATTTGCTAATTCATCATATTTACCATACAAAATTCCCATTCCGCTTGGTCCACAAAATTTATGTGCGCTAGCTGCAGCAAAATCTACATCTAAATCAACTACATCCACTTCCTTGTGGGGTGCAGACTGAGCAATGTCAATCATTACTTTAACGCCCTTATCATGACAAATCTCTACAATCTCCTTTGCAGGATTAGTACAGCCATCAAGATTAGAAGTATGAACAAAACTGAAAAGTTTAGTCTTTGAAGTTAAAGACTCTTTCAGAGCTTCAATATCGAAAAAATAATTATCTTTAGGTGATAAAACATCATATTTAATTCCGTTGTACTTTGATAAATGATGCCAAGGAACCACATTAGCATTATGTTCTTTATCAGAAGTTAAAACGTGATCTCCTTCCTTTAATCTCAATCCATTAGCTACAATATTCATTCCTTCTGTAGCATTCTTAGTAAAAACTATTTCAGAAGGCTGCTCAGCGCCTAAGAATTTGCGGAGACTATCTCGAGCCATTTCAAACTTCTCTGTAACTTGCCAACTGAGCTTATGAACTGAGCGGCCGCCACAAGCGGGATAATCTGTATAATATTCTGTAATCGAATCAATCACTTCCTGTGGCCTAAGTGTCATACAGGCACTATCAAGATAAATCGGTGAATCTTCCTTATTCAATAATGGAAAATCTTTCCTGTACTTAGAAATATCCATGATGCTTTATTGGGGGACATAATTTAAAGGCAATAGTAAACAGAAGTCATTTTATAGGGCATTAAGTAGAATAACTCATGAGCTGTGTCGATGATTTGCTAAACATTGGCTTGAATGACATGAATTACACTTGCGCAACAGATATTGCCGCCATGGGGCCTGTTGCAGCATTACTTACTGTATTAATTGGAATACCACTTGTAAGAATAGTATTAAGATATCTAAAAAAATTATTCGATAAGTATGATTACATAGATAAAGGGATTGAAAATTTCCTATTCAGAGTTACTAGCGTAGGTCTTTGGGCAGTTATCTTCCTGACTGCTGCAAGTGAACTAGGAATTAATGTTACTGGAATTGTAGCTGCTCTTGGTATTGTTGGTTTAGCAATGGCCTTTGCAGCTCAGGATACCATTGAGAATATTATAGCAGGTATTTTCCTTATGGTTGATAGACCCTTCCGAGAGGGAGACAGAATACTATTACCAAAAAAAATTGGTAGTTTATACTCAAGCTGGGGAGATGTAACTGAAGTAGGATTAAGAACTACTAGAGTAAGATCCACTGATGGTGTATTACTTACAATTCCAAACAAGAATTTAACTAAAGATACGATTGCAAATTTCAATCACAAAGATGATAGAAATTTACGTGTAAGAATTCGATTAGGATTGGTACCAACTTGGGAAAATGTAACAAAGGGTGAAGAGATTGTTACAGCT
Organism: Methanobacteriota archaeon; assembly: GCA_002718915.1. Lineage (GTDB taxonomy): Archaea > Thermoplasmatota > Poseidoniia > MGIII > CG-Epi1 > CG-Epi1. The sequence continues at coordinate 2,862 of PBGF01000019.1, forward strand.
ATTGCTAAAAATAATGAAAATATTTGCCAAGAAAAACCAAAACCGCCGCAAATTGTCTTGAGAGATTTTGGGGACCAGGAAGTTATAATGGAAATTAGATACTATGTTCCTAATGCTCCTTTAATGAGATCTACTAAATCATACTACGTTAAAGAAATTTTAAAACAATTTGAAGAACAAGATGTCAAATTAGCATATCCTACAAGACTGATAATGAAAGAAGATATTGAATAAAAAAAGTATATAACTTTTTATAATATCACTTATTAGGCAAATTATGTCATTTGAAGTACCTGATTTACCGTACGACTATAGCGCGCTAGAACCATACATAGATGAAGAGACCATGCGTATACACCATGACAAGCATCATGCTGCATATGTCAACATGCTTAATGGAGCAGTTGAAGCTGCAGGGATTGAGGGAAAAACTGTAAAAGAATTGATAACTGATTTAGATTCAGTGCCTGAAGCTCAGAGAGGAGCTGTAAGAAATCACGGTGGAGGACACTTCAATCACTCTCTATTTTGGGAAGTTATGGGACCTGTGAATGGAGAAATGAGTACAGAGCTTAATGCTGCATTGCTAGATGCATTTGGCTCTTTAGATGATTTCAAAGCAAAATTCCAAAATGCAGGTATGACTCGCTTCGGTTCTGGATGGGCATGGTTATGCTCAGTTGATGGAAAATTAGAAATCTGCTCTACAGCAAATCAAGATAATCCTCTAATGGGAAGTAAATATGGAGGTTGTGGAAAAACTCCTATTTTAGGAATTGATGTTTGGGAGCATGCTTATTATTTAAATTATCAAAATTTAAGAGCTGACTATATTTCAGCATTCTTTAACGTTGTTAACTGGGCTGAAGTATCAAAGCGTTACTCAGAAACTCTCTGATTACCTAATTCAGCAATTAAATTTCCAACGAGTAAACAAGAACCTCCAATAAGGAGCCAAAAATTAAATTCTGTAACGCCGGTTCCCACTGCAAAGATTGTAGCCCAAACCGGTTCCAGAGCATAAAGTATAGCTGCCCTAACTGGATCTATGTATTTTTGATAATAATTAACTAGAGAAAGAGCCACGTAGGTGCCAAAAAAAGAAGAAAGTAATAGTGGAATTAGAAAATCAGATTTAGTCATAAGAGAAAAAATGTTGATACCTGAATCATTCATAAACATAAAATAATTCAAAAGAAAAAGAGCAAAAAGTGTTGATATTGCTATGGATGTGAAAGTTACAGTCATTGGATCTATACGCTTAGTAATGATATCTGTGAAAATTATATGTCCTGCAAACATAATTGCACAAAGTATTGTCAACCATTCTGCAATATCATAATGCAATTCAGGTGGACCTTGAATATAACCTGCACCAAAAGTTGCAAGAATAACTCCAAAAAGTAAACTTCTGCTCTGAAAGCGACCTGCCAAATAGGCCAAAATTAATGCTGTAAATATGACATATAAACTAGTTAAAAAAGCTGAAACTGCCGGCGAAATCCCTTCAAGTCCCATCATTTGGAAAACAAAACCTCCTAACATAAAGAAAGCTAAGATTGCTCCATCATACCAAGAACGATAATCGCTCAAATTTTTCCTTATACTAGGTGTAAAATATAGAAATATAGGTAATGTTAATCCAAATCTTAAAGTTACAAAAAGAGTTGCTACTACATTAGTTTGTGTTGTGGAAACTGAATCTGCACTATCTAATGCTCTCTTCAGCCATAAGAAAGTACATCCCCAAATAATTGTGACTATGAATAATGCTATTGTCGCTTTCTGCTTCACACAACGCCCTGATCAAGCATTGCTTCTGCAACTTTAATAAAACCTGCAATATTTGCTCCAACAACAAGATTACCTTTCTGATTGTATTCTTCTGCTGCATCAGCACATTGCTTGTGGATACCTGTCATTATTAGATCTAATTTTGAATCGACTTTTTCACCGGTCCATTCATCGAATGCCGCATTCTGTGACATTTCTAGAGCGGAAACTGCCACACCACCTGCATTTGCTGCTTTGGCTGGACCAAATAAAACACCAGCTTTGCTCAATATTGCATAAGCTTCTGGAGACGTAGGCATATTTGCACCTTCACAAATAGCCATACATCCATTTTTAACTAAATTATTAGCTCCTTTTTCTTCAATTTCATTTTGAGTCGCACTTGGTAAAGCAATATCACATTTTTCACCCCAAGGCCTTTTACCTTCATGGTAAACAGCTCCTGGATACTCTTTCACATATTCCTTAATTCTACCTCTACGATTGTTTTTAAGATCCATAATCCAAGCAAGCTTTGATTCATCTATGCCATCCGAATCGAAAATATATCCACTTGAATCAGACATTGTGATAACTTTTCCACCATAACTAATTATTTTTTCAGCACAATATTGGGCTACATTTCCACTTCCTGAAATCGCACAAGCCTTACCCTCAATACTTTCACCTTTTGAAGCAAGCATTTCTCTCAAGAAGTAAACCTGACCATATCCTGTAGCCTCTGGCCTAATCAAGGAACCTCCCCAACCATATCCCTTACCTGTTAAAACACCTTCCCATTTACCAGTAAGGCGCTTGTATTGCCCGAAAAGATATCCTATTTCTCTTCCGCCTACACCTATGTCTCCTGCAGGAACATCAATATTAGCTCCAATATGACGATATAACTCATTCATAAAGGATTGACAGAATCTCATAACTTCCATATCTGATTTGCCTTTAGGATTGAAATCACTACCACCTTTACCGCCACCTATTGGCCTAGTAGTCAACGCATTCTTCAAAATTTGTTCAAATCCTAAAAATTTTATAATCCCAAGATTTACACTAGGATGGAATCTTAATCCACCTTTGTAAGGACCAATTGCACTGTTAAACTCTACACGCATTCCTCTATTAACTTGAACAGCTCCGTCATCATCAACCCATGGCACTCTGAAAGTGATTATTCTCTCAGGTTCAGTGAGACTTTCCAGGATATTAGCATCCTTGTATTCTGGATGTTTATCAAAAACAGGTTCAAGTGTCTCCAAAACTTCCCAAACTGCTTGATGGAATTCAGGTTGATCTGGGTCTCTTAGTTTAACTCTATCAAAAGATTCTTTGACATAGCTCATCGGTACTCCTTTTGATAGAACTGAGTCTATAAAGATATCTACTGTTTATGTATAATTTAGGTAGTTTTTTAAAAAAAAACACACTTACTTTGCTAAAGAACCCATTGGATCCCATGGTGGCAAACTAATTGGTTCTGCTTTGTACAAATCAATTAACTTCTTAGTAAGATGTTTTTTGTGAATAACTACCTCATACATAAACTGGTCAAACCATGGATCTGTCATTATGTCAAACCCCTTTTCTCCGTGATCTGGACCCCAACTATTCTCTACTCTCCACTTTATTGGTTTGCTATTTTTCAAATCAACTCCAGTGAAAAGCATAGCATGAGTCATGACACTGTCACCATACTCTAATCTTTCAGATTTACTCATTCCAAAAGAAGTTCCATAAAATTTGTCGAACTCAAACAAACTAGTATCCATAACTCCAAATTGTCTTGTAAAGAATTTACCAACATCACAACCAAACCAAACTGGATCATCTGCTTTGATAGATTTAATTGTATATTTCTTTAACTCCTCATTTTCCAAATTTAAGTATCTTATGATATTCCCGCCATACACATTACCAAGATAATCTACAGTGTAAGTCTTATTATAATCTGTAAATGGCCTTGGATCATTTATTAAACAAACAAAATCATTTAAGTCAATATTAACATGTTTTTTGAAGAAAGATTGTGGCGTTAAATCTGTAAATCTATGAAATTTATCCTTCTTATCTCTTATAGACCAATCAAACTTCTCAGGTGGAGTTCCTAAACTTATGCAAAGCATTTGATATATTTCAGATAGCATCTCATCTTTCATTTTTGATACTTGAGTCTTGCTTTTACCACTTGATATTGTAGAACGCAGATCCTTAGCAAATTCTCTAAGTTTTCTTGTTATTAACTTATTCATTTGTGATGAATTACTACTATGATAACTCTCAGCCATCACTTTTTTGGGAACTGTACCATATTTCATGAGCAAATTTACAAACATATCCCATTGGCCTCCATCCTGTATTGGACTATCGAGCAAATGCATGATTAATCGCGAATCGGTAGATTTGTCAGAGGTTTCAATAATATTTTCCAAAAAATAATTTGCTTTTTCCAATTTATCATAAAACATAAAATAATTTTGCGAAAATTCAAAATCTTTAATCTTGTATTTACGACCAAGATAAATTCGTAAAAGATTTAGACCTGCAAAACCCCAACATCTTCCGCTACGTTTTTGACTTGTAGCCTTCATTTCTCCAGTAACTTTATTAGAAAAAGTATGGTCTATTTCTCTGAATGATTCCCAATTCATTGCAACTCTGCGAACGTCTGTACGAGTAGCCGCATTCATTGAAATTCTAGCCTGAGAATCTGACTTAAAATTCTTAAGATATCTGCCGACATTGGTTAAACTAATTGCTTTAGCCATACTATAGGATATAGTAGCCGATATAATTAATTACTTTCTTCTGCGGAATAAAGAGATTCCTAGTAATGAGAACAGGGCAAATATTGCGCTAAAACCAGGCAATGCTTGATTTGGTTCAGAAACATAAGCGTCTGCCCAGACATCAAAGAATTCGATTAGATACAAATCTTCACCTGACGTTTCGTTTTGCCTAGGGCACATTTCACCTGCGCCATCCATTTTATCTGTTCTTATTTCATAACCATCATCAACTGAAGTGAGGCCATCTTCATCATTATCATACCAATTTATGTACCATTGACAGCCTGTGTCTATATCAATAAATTGCATTGAAGATTCAGTAAGTACCATACTACCTACTACTCGGGCGGAATTGATATCTTCACACTCTTCATCCTCTTCCTCGCACTCTTCATCATATGCTTCTATGATTCGAATTTCCATCTCATCATTAGGTGCTTCTTGCATGAAATTGTTGCCTGTTAAGTTTCCTCTATAGACATTTTGAGCATTCTCTTCATCATCTTCAGACCCACCTTCCCAATTGAATCTGACTGGGCCTTTTGAAATATCTTCATGGTTTTCATCATGCATTTTTATTTGTACATCATCTCCATACCAAGCCCTCATACCCATAAAAATCGTACCAGATTCAAGATCGAAAACTTCTGCATGCTCTGGATAAATTTTACCTGTGTCAATCAATACTCTTAGTGCTAAAATGATACCGCCTGGCGATTCTTCGTCTTCATAATCTTCAAAACTTATTTTGTGAACAATCCAATCATCATTACCGTCTCCATCTGTGTCTAAACCACATGCTAATGCCTGGAAATTTTCTACACAATCAAAGCCACAAGGTTCAGTAACCTCTACCTCACCAGTCAAGTTCCCTAATGGAGCTTTATCTTGCTGTTTATCGCTAAAATATCCAAAGGTTCCCTTCCCATCAAAGGTCCATCCCCATTCTTGATATGGTTCAATATCTCCTGAATCGAAAGAACCATCATTTGCTGTAACTGTGTGTGCAACACTGTCCCCATTGTACCACACTACCTTTTCTCCAATCTCTATCTCAACATGTGATGGATCATAATATACTTCACCATCTTCATTTCTTATTTCTATCCTAGTTGGTTCACCGTCATCGTAAAACAAATTTTCCCCACCAGGCAAATCTTCTATTGGACTGCCATAGTAAGGATTCATATCTCTACTGTATGTGATGTTTACCTCAGACATCTTAAATTCTGTTCCATCCTCGCTTCCTTCTATAGTAGTATCGGTTATCTCATTTGTAAATGTGCAATCTTCACTAGTGCAATCTGGGCCCTGTCTTACTGATATTTCTCTTGATGACATTATCATGCCATCCCCATTCATATTCATTCCGAAAGTAGCTGTAAATATTTGGTTTGCATCGTCTTTTTCTACTCCTAATACGAGTAGCATGTCGCCTTCATCATCGCCTTCATCATCGCCTTCATCATCGCCTTCATCATCGCCTTCATCATCNCCTTCATCATCACCTTCATCATCNCCTTCATCATCNCCTTCATCATCNCCTTCNATACCNGCCATCATTTCGGCCACGTTTATTGTCCGNTCAGANCCGAACTTAGCAAAGTCATCTGACCAATATGCTAGAGTCTCGTGTTCTGANGATACATTATCNNCCCAATTAACTACATTNTCATACGTCATTGGNTCGTAAGGATTACAGTAAATGCAAGAACCGTCATCATCATCTGCTTCAGGATTATAATTATTAGCCTCAGGATCAGTACATCCTAAAATGTCACTAAAATCACAGCTATCATCATCTATTGTCGCATTCTCATCGTAATTATTTGCGTCTTCGTAAATACAGCCCTTGTATTCACAGGAACCATCATCCAATTGTGCATCAGGATTATAATTGTCTGCATCCTCTTTCATACAACCTAATACTAAATATTCACAAGAACCGTCATCTACTTCTGCATATCTATTGTAGTTACTTGCTTTATCATCCATACAACCTGGGAGTGGTTCTGCATACTCACAGGAACCATCATCCACCTCTGCTAATTCGTCATAATTTTCTGCATCTTCATAAGTACAACCAACTACTGGCTCTTTGATTATACATGAACCATCGTCAATCTGAGCCATCGGGTCATAGTTTTCTGCTTCTTCATATGTACAGCCTGGTCTGACTTCTTGAAGCTCTTCATCTGTAAGGCCATCTAAACAACCTGTGAAAGGCACCAAGGTCAACATCATTACCAAAAATATTGCTAAACGCATAATTAAAGAATATACTAGTCTATATTAATTATGTACTCGAATCTGAAGGTATTCTTTTGGTCATAACTTTTCTCCAGATTGGTGTAAAAACACAAGGCCACCAAGAGGCATAGTATCCCCAACGAAGCGTAGGAGTATCTTTATGTGATCTAAGTTTCCAAAAAGGTGTGCTTCCGTCTAAATGATGATCTGAATGTCTTGTTAATTCAAGAAGACTCCACCTTGACCATCTAGCTTCTGTATTCCAAGCGTGTTCTGCCTCAAAACGTCCCTTGCCTCTTCTCAAGCCCCAGTGCCTTATGTAGTTAACATATTCAAGTGTCAAAATAGAAACAAATGAGGAAATAATCCAACCTACTGTTAATGGAACTCCATCAAAATATCCAAGATAACTCGGTAAAAATGCCAAACTACATAATGCAAGTATTTGTAAAAATAATCCTCTATATGAAGGATTGTTAAATCCTGTTTTTCCTTTGCTGTTATGAATTCTCACTGAGGATATGAATTGACCTGGAATTGTTCTAATCCAGAAATACCATAAACTTTCATCCTCAGAAGCGCTAGCTGGATCTTTGTCTGTAGCAACCCATCTATGATGATTGTAATTATGTTCTGTAGTAAAATGTAAATAATTTACACTAAATAGTAAAATTCTTGATAGCCACCAACTTGGACTACGTGGTCTGGTATGCCCAAGCTCGTGTGCTGTAACTATCGCTGAAGCTGCTGCACTTAGACCTGTAGATAATGCACCAATTACAAGCCACAATGTCAAGCCCTCATTAAATGCAAACCAGAAAAAAGTGGCCATTACAAATAATTGCAATATTCCATGAACCCATAATAAAATTTCAAAAGGTGTGCCAGAGTCTCTAGGTGGCCTAGGAACTTCAGTTTCTCCCATTACAACATCTAATATTGGAGCAATACCCCATATGAAAATTACACCCATTGCGGCATAAATTGGATCATAAACTCCAAGCAAATTGCCAGATATTACCAAGAAAGGAGAAATCAAACCAAGAAGATGATATGNCCANGGTTCTGGTTCAAGATTAACTTGGTCACTCATTACATAACTAGGGAATCTGGGTTAATTAACTAATCGCTTCTATCATTATTTTATTTTATGCTTATGTAAANTATCATAAATTTTAGAGCATTCTGCATAAAGTTCAAAATAATTATCAGGTATATCTTCTTCTTTTTCTTTATAAGCAATAAATCCTGTAGAATTAATCACATTTTTATACCAATATTTTGCCCACACTCCATCAGTTTTTCTTTCACCTTTAGACCAACTTAACATTTCCTCTGAAAAAATAATTCCTAATTTATCACATAACTTGTTTAAAACTTCTCGTGGATTCAACAAAACATCTTTAGAATCTATTACTGGAGGAATCTCTCCTGTACTCTCTTTTACATAATTAAATATTTCATATTGTTCGTTAAGTCCCAATAAATGCATATTCAAATCATCATAAACTTTACTGTAAGATATTATCATATCTTTAGGGTCTCTAATCAGAAAACAATTTTCCACTTTCTTCATCCAACTACGGTCTATTGATGGTAAAAGATGGTGTGTAATGTGCTTTTGATAAAAGATAGAACAACCTTCTTGAATATCAGTCACTAAGCCTTTTGAAACTTNATCTTTATCTAATTCTCCATTAGAAATTACTTCCTCCCTTCCTGGATGATCGACGTCTGTTTGACTTAGATAATAAGGGTAAAATGGCTCATCTATAACAAAAGTATCTGAACGACTTTCCCATGAACGCATCATTGCTGTAGATATATTGCGTGGCCCTGACCACATTGCTATTCTTTTCATTTACTACTCTCTGCTTCTATCAAATCATGATAATATTTTTGTAACTTAGAGACTAAAGAATCATCTCCAAGAATATTTATATCATGATCATCAATCTCATAAACAGGAATTATTCCAGCAAATGTTCCAGTAACAAAAGCCTCATCAGCCTCATAAACTTCAGACAAGGTGAAATTCTTCTCATAAATAGGAATTGATTTGGATTTACACATATCAATTACATTTTTCCGAGTAATTCCTCCCAAACAATACTTCCCTGTAGATGTCCAAACAGCTCCAGATTTTACAATAAAAAAGTGTGTTGAATTGCAAGTAGAAACATATCCATGAGGATCCAACATTAAACCCTCATCACCGCCTTTTCTTTTAGCTTCAATACATGCTTGAATACAATTAAATTTGCTCAAACTATTGATTCTATGGTCCTGAATATTCTCACTACCTCTTATTATNTTTACTGAAACTAGTTTTAATCCTGAAGATTGAACTTCTGGTGAGGGTAATTTATACTCAGGAATNACAACTATTGATGGTTCTGATATTGTAAAACTAGGATCTTGATACGGCGTTGATTTGATACCTCTCGAGACAATTAACCTCAAGTGAACGCCAGTAAACATGTCATTTTTGATAATAGTATCATATAAAATTTCAGTTACTTCTCCTAAGGTCTTGCCTAAATCCATGTCTATTTTAGCCGCACCCCAGAATAGTCTCTCTAGATGTTCCTCAAGAAATAGTAATTTACCGTTATGCAATCGAATTCCTTCCCAGACACCATCACCTAAAAGNAAACCNCTATCAAATACTGAAATTTTAGCGTCCTGCCTAGGAAAAAATTTCCCATTTACATAAACTAAAACTTCCGAATTTCTAGGATCTTCCAAATAATCATGTGTACCTTTAGCTTCCTTACTCATTTGCTAGCTCCACTACTTCTTCAGCACATCCCCATGAGAGTGTAACTCCCGAACCTCCATGCCCATAATTATGAATTATTGTTTTATCAGAAATTTGCTCTTTCTCTAGACGAACTTCAGTTCTACCTGGACGAAGGCCAACCATATCTTCTATTATCTCAGCATTTTTAAGANCTGGAATTATTTTTGAACATTTTTCAAGAATAAAATTCCTATCTTCTTCCGTTGGTTCAAGGTTCCAATTTCCTTCCTGAGCTACCCCTCCAAGAATCATGTCATTACTTCTTGGAACAATATATGCTAATGTTGGTATTTGTTGATCTAAATGCATTTGATTTAGCAGAGGTTTTACCCTAATTATTTGACCACGAACAGGGTATACTTCAGAATCATTGCAAAGTTCTCCTGAATTTAAACCAGTGCAATTAACTATAATTGAATAGTCACTAGATATATTTGAAAAATTATCTATCTTCTTCTTCTCTAATTTTCCTCCCAAGGCTTCATATCGNTCCATTAACCACTTTAGATATATTGGCATCTCAATAATGGAAGTTGTAAATGAAAAACATTCAACATAGNCTGATGGTAAATTAGCCGTTATTCTTTCAAAATTATCTACAGTCGTCATCCAGGCTGGATCTGATTGCGCTGTTCTAAAATATTCAAATGTCTGTGTCATTTCAATACCTGCATTTTTTTCTGCAGCTAATAATTTCAAAATATCATAAGTACGAGAACCCCACACATTTGTCTTTTCCAATGGTGCTGATAAGAAAGGATACCAAAGAGCTGCAGCAACGTCTGAAGTAGTATTTGGAGAAAACTCTTCAGAACAAATAGTAACCTCCCATCCGTCTTCCAAAAGACATATTCCTGTAGAAAGTCCATTAACTCCTCCACCAATAACTAGACTATTTTTCTGCACATTTTATCAAATAGAAAGTGCATATTACTAATTGCCCTAAATGACTAAATTTGTGTACCACCTTTTTGATAATTTAACATAATGTAGTACAAATAATAATATATCCTCTAATAATTAAATAAATTATATAATAGAAATACCGTTAACTTTATATATGATGTTTCCTGAAGTGGAATATGTTAGGCTACCTTAAGTTTGCGGTTGTTTTCCTTCCCTGGGAAATTTTTGTATTACCTTTGTTGGCCTATTTCATCTGAAAAAAATCTGAGGAAAAAACATGTTTATTTTATACAATATGGCAAAGTTGAGTTTGGATATTTTCGAAAAAATTATTAGGGGCATCCTATTTTAGTAATTGTGAATCTCGAAAACTCTTGGAAATTAGCTATTGGAATCACCTTTGGAGTGTGTATGCTAATTTTTGGAAGCGTATTTTGGAACAATGCAACTGAAGATTACTATAATCCGCTAAATGAGGAAACCTATGAAATTAATAGTTGTTTACAATATATGGAACACCCTCTGAATTCGATGGAAGATCGTGATAATTGTATACAAAAAAGACAAATAGGTGGAATATTCACAGTTATCGGAATTGTCAGTCTTTGGGCAACTATATACATTAACAAAGATTATATTTTAAAATTACTTAAAGATAATAATCTTTTGTAGCTATAAATACATTTTAAAACAACTTATATAGAGGTAGTCAATAAAACATCATGAACAAAATTGGTCTAGGTATAGCTGTAGTGGGTATTGTCATTTGCTTAATTGGGGCTGGACTCTTTGTAGCTGGTGGAGAAAGATTTGGCAGTTTAGAAGAAAGTCAACAATATGAAGGAAGAGATGGTGAAATGAAGCTTGAAGGCTATGCTGAAGGCGGATGGCTAATTGTTACCATGGAAGGGGAATATGCAAGTGGTAGAAGTGCAATATCTGAAGAGGAGGGGACTGTTAATCTCTCTAATGAAGACTGTGATTTAGTAAAAAAATTTAACCTTACAAATGGAGATGGAAAAAATTACTTCATACCTACTTGCGAAAATTCTGATGATACAACTGAGGATGGATGGATACATGTTGGAGTTATATGTGATTCTGAACGTAAATATGGTGATGAAGGTATAGGTTGTCCGGATGGAACCTACACATGGGATACAAATGGAACATTGATTAATGTTTGGGATGGCGAGCAATTAATAGAAGGAATTATGGGAGGTTTAGCCGCACTCGGATCGGGATTCTTTGCATGTTGTTGTGGTGTTGTAGTATTAATCATCGGAATCATTTTAGCATTTGCCTTACAGGAAGAGGATACCTCTCAATATTATCAAGGCAATAATCAAACTAGTAGCTCCACAAACTCTGGAGCTAAAGGATGGGATGAACAAACCGATTATATTCACAAAGAAAAAGAAGAAGTACCTGAGAAAAGTGAAATAGCTACTCCTGAAGATAAGAAAGAAGAAAAGAAGCGTAGTGGTGAATATGAACTACCTCCACCTCCTGAATTGTAAATACTTGAAGTTTAATATACTGATAACTAAATCAGATACTGATTACAATGAGTCAAAAATTCTTTATCAAAATAGCAACTGACCCTGATGTGGATCCAGTGAAGTGCGTAGTTGGAATGGCATGTGCAGCTCAAGCTGTAACTGCAGGTCACGATGTGGATGTTTTCTTTGCTGCAGCAGGAGTTAGAAATCTGAACCCTGGACAATTTGAAAAAATAGCTGAAAATGGTGATGTTGCTGTAGACATGCTAAATGGCCTAATGGATAAACTTGTGAATGGTTCTAAACTACATTGTTCATTTGGATCTGTAGCATCAGTCTTGGGAAAGAAAGAGGGCGAAAATGGACTTGTAATTCCTGATGAGAAACTATCTTGGGAAGGGCCTCCTCAAGTGATCGAACTTTCAGCAGCCGCAGATACGGTTCTAGTTTACTGATTGTATACGATAAGCACCGATTGCAATACTAGCAATCATCAATAATGCAAAAATATTAGCTACAATTATAGCAATAGAATTCTTTAGAACTCCATAAATTAACCATAAAGTTAGTGAAATGCAGATAACAACAAACGTTGGAACGCTAATCCCATCAGCTTTGCCCTCAATCCAAACTCGTTTTACCTGAGGATACCAACCTGATACTCCCAAAAAGCCTGCAAACAATCCAATGCCTTCTACCCAATCCATAAACCTAAACTAGAGTCTACCAAAAAACATTTTCCATGCAAAAAGAATTATACTAGACTATCATGTGTAAAATCCGTGAAAAGGATATTGTATGGACTACTAGTATTCGCAATCAGTATAATTATGCTCAATTTTAGTGCAGAGGCTGCCCCTCCTGAACAAATACATCTTGCTACTAATGGAATCACAAGTGAAATGATAATTCAATGGGGGACTCAAGAGGATACCACCTTATCTTGCCCATCAGATACTAATGTTGAATACGGGCTTAACAGTAGCGAGCTTATCCAAACTGCCACAGGAGAAAATGAAATGTATCTTTGGACTACATGTATTCATACAGTTACATTGACTGAATTAGCTCCAAACACTACATATTACTATCGAGTTGGTGGTGGAAATGAATGGAGTGATGTGTTCAACTTTAACACGCCAGAAGAAAATCCTGAAACAATAACTATAGGTGCACTAGCAGATCATGGAACTTCTAGCAATGCCCAGGAAACAACTAATAATATGGCAAATGACAATTTTGATTTAGTTATACATGCTGGAGACATCTCTTATGCAAATAATTTAGGAGCTGGAAACGGATGGGGAGACAACACAGTTTGGGATGAATACCAAAATCAAATCGAAATTGTAGCTTCAAAATATCCTCATATGTATGCTCCTGGAAATCACGAAGAGGACGATGATCCCTATGGATTTGATGCTTATGAAACAAGATTCTACAATCCAGGTCCCAATAGTTTTTGGTATAGCTTTGATTATGAATTTATTCACTTTATTTC
>PBGF01000020.1 GCA_002718915.1 Methanobacteriota archaeon
AGTATAGCCAGTTTGTATAAGGAAGACGCAGTTTTACTAGGTACTTTGGATAAAAGTGTTAGAAAAGGTAGAGCTTTAGTTAAGGAATATTTTGATTTCTTTGTTAAGCTAAAACCTTGTGGTAAAATCACAGAACTTGTAGAGCAGGATTATGGCCATGTTCGTTTTTGTGTAGTAAACGGAACTTATGATTTTAATCTAACCGAAAATGATGAACAAGTTTTAGCGCCAGCAAGATTTACCTTTGTTTTAGAAAGAGTTGGGACGAAATGGATGATTCAATCCCATCATTCTTCTAAGCAACCTTAATATCTCAAGTTTTTTTTTAATTCTCATGAAAAAAAACATTGCCATTATTGGCGGCTCTAGCGATATTGCTATTTCTACAGTTAATCATATACCTAATGAAGAGTATAATTTTTTTGCTTTAATTAGGGAGCAAAACAAGTCCTCAGATTTACGTAATCGAGGTGTGGATGTTGCAATTGGCGATGCTACTTCAGAAGAAGATGTCAAGAAATTTGTAGATTTAGTAAAAGAATCCGGAGAAATTCATGGAGTACTACACAGCGTAGGTTCTTTTGCAGTCAGACCACCCCATGCCATGAACAAAGAGGCATTCGAGTCTGTAATTAGTACAAATCTAACATCAGCCTTTCTCACGTTATCCATTGCAGGCAAGGCAATGCTAAGCCAAGGTCACGGTAGAATGGTTTTCATGTCTAGTGTAGCAGGATCTTTGGGTTTGGTTAATCACGAGGCAATTTCGGCAGCCAAAGGCGGAATTGAATCAATGGTAAGATCAGCTGCAGCAACTTATGCAAATCGTGGGCTCAGAATCAATGCAGTAGCTCCAGGATTAACTGACACCAAATTAGCATCGCCAATAATGTCCAATGAAACTGCCTCTCAAGCAGCTTCACAAAAAATACCTATCAAAAGAGTTAATGAAAAAGAAGAGATTGCAGAAGTTCTCAAATGGCTACTGACTGAGTCTCCAGATAATTTTACAGGTCAAATTTTGCATACTGACGGCGGAATGTCTAATGTTTTAGTTTGATTAAAATTTAAGAATAGGGTGGCCGCCCGAAGACGGCCTTTACCCCAAACCTAACGAGCACCATCATCGTTTCAGGGCTCTGACCCGGTTCGGGAAATGTAAGACTCCGGGGTTGTCCCTTCCATCACTAATCAGGTGGGGACCCAATGGAGTCATGTATGCAACCTATTGCTCAGAACATCACTAATCAGTTCTGTCTTCGAAGCTTGCAATTAATTCTAAGGGTGGTAGTAATTATGGTTAATGTTTTTGGCATGGTTATTTTATACACCCAGAATTGGAACATTAATGTCTGATTCTGATGTAGAGCTTCGAAGGCTCGTCAATGCACTTCCACAATACGAAGAGCAGATTCGATACTGGGAGTCACAATTAGATGCAATTTCCAATGTTAAAACGGACATATTTCAAGCTCAAGATACGATAAATGGAATGATTAAATCAGAAAAAAGTAATGAAATGCTTGTTCCAGTTGGCCACAATACTTCAATTTTTGCTACAGTAAATGACATGGATAGAGTACTCGTAGGCCTTGGCTCAAGAGTTTACATGGAGACTACAAGGGAAGATTCACTCAATCGTTTAAACAAAAGGTTAGAGGATCTGAATAAAGCAACACAAACTTATCAAAATAATTTGGTCAAAACACAACAAGATTATACTTCTATCCGTGAGAAAATAGAGTCTTTACAGGGCGTTCAATAATGTTCAAAGCACTCAGAGAAAAATTATTGGGAGCAAGTAAGCAGGCGGAAGAAGAGCTTGATCCGAAATTGAACTTGGATTATGAAACATTTAGACCTGAAGAGAGAGAAAGTGGTGCAGTAATCAGGGAATCTCACTTGGAAAATGTTCTTTGGGAAATGGAATTAGCTTTACTCCAATCTGATGTAGCTATGGAAGCTCTTGAAGACATGAAGGCAATAATCAAGAAGAGATTAGTTGGTTTGAGAGTAGAAAGTCGTTCAGAAATAGTACCGACGATTGAAAAAGCCCTGAAAGCTAGTTTAGTTGAATTATTGTCGAAAAATGTGTTCAATCCAGATATGTTATTGGAGGAGAGAGACACACCTCTCGTAATTGCTTTTGTTGGAGTTAATGGTACTGGAAAAACAACAAGTATTGCAAGAATTACTCACTGGCTTAAAGAAAATGGGAAGAGTGTTGTTTTAGCTGCAGCCGATACTTTCAGAGCTGGAGCAATAGAGCAATTAGATTTACACGCAACAAAATTGGGTTGTAAAATAATTAAACACCAATCAGGAGGAGATCCTGCTGCAGTAGCTTTTGATGCAGTTGAGCACGCAAAGGCAAAACATAGGGACATTGTTCTGATAGATACAGCAGGAAGAATGCAAACAAACTCTAATTTGATGGATGAAATGAAAAAGATACGAAGAGTAGCAAGTCCTGACTTAGTTATATTCGTAGGCGATTCTTTAGCAGGTAATGATGCGGTTGAACAAGCTAAGAAGTTCCATGAAGCGGTGGATATTGATGCCGTCGTTTTAACTAAATTAGATGTTGATGCTAAAGGTGGAGCTGCTCTCAGTATATCTTCAGCGATTGATAAGCCAATAGCTTTCGTAGGAATTGGTCAAGAATATGAAGATATTATGCCGTTTGATGCAGCATGGATTGTTGAGAGAATTTTTGCTTAGCCTTAAATAATAAAACGGCTTCGTAATTTTATGATAATTTACGAGGTAAATTTGCATGTTGATNCTATCGCAGCAGATGAATATTCAGAATGGTTAGGTCCACATATCGAACAAATATTAGACATAGAAGGTTTTCAGAAAGCTGAATGGCTTGTTTGTGATTCCGATGATGATAAAGTCCATTGGTCCATTAGATATCATCTAGATAGTAGAAAATCTTTAGTAAATTATCAGAAAAATCATGCTCCTGCTCTAATTCAAGAAGGAATAGATAAATTTGGAAAATACTTGACAAGCGATNGAAGAGTAATGCAGCTTAAGAATTAACCTAAACCAAAGTAAGGATATCTTATTGCATCAAATATTGCACGCGTAATAGGCTTTCTTTTCCCTAAACCACCGGGCGTTACGCCAAGGAACAAATCGGCAAATATTTCACACAATTTTTCATCGCGAGTCCCGTAGTAAACCATTCTTTCAGGTAATTTTAATGCCATAAGAGCGAAGAAAGATAAATCTCTCAATTCTTTACCGAATACTTCATTCCAATCACGATGATATTGATCCAAACTCTTTTGTGAAAAATCATTAGTTTCTAAAGCTTTTTTGATAGTATCAATTGCAATCTTACCGGCATGCATTCCGTAGTAGATTCCTTCACCAGATAATGGAGACACCATTCCAGCAGAATCTCCTACGAGTAAGGTATAGTCCATAGTTGTAGCCTTTATTGGACCATCAAGAGGAAGTGGTGCACCTTTCACAGGTGGAACTTCTTGGTCTTTTGGAAAATATCCATCCTTTTTCAATAAATTAATGTAATCTGTCCATATCTCTTTGATTTTTATGGATTTAATTGTTCTGTTGTATCCTCCAAAACCAATGTTCAATATTTCTTTTTTTGGGAAAACCCAACCATATCCTTCAATTCCGCCTGGCTTGAAATGTACAAGTAATGAGCTATTTTTACTGTAAGTCTTTTCGATAAATTCTTTTCCAACGTGAGGTTCCCACATTAAAGCAGTTCCCATTTGGCTGTCACTCCAAGGTTTAATGTTTCTTTTTTCTCGAATAATTGAGGCTAATTTATCAGCCGGGCCTGTAGCTCCAACAACCATTTTACCTTTGAAATCACCATTAGAAGTTTTCACTGTAACTCCTCCATTAAATTCATAATCTTTAATTCGAGTTTGAGTCATAACTTCAGCCCCTACGTCTCTAGCAGCTTCCAAAACTGCATTATCAAATACAGTTCTAGTAATATTCCAAGGAGTGCCTGCTGGAAACTCATAGTCTATTTGATATTTCATTGATGGTGAGTAGAGATTAACGTCGCGTGAAGGACATTCAATAATAGGTTTGATGTATTTTTCCAATTCAGGTAATTCATCGAAGAGCCTTGCAGTCAATAATCCTCCACAAGCTTTGTCTCTTGGAAACTTAGATTTATCCAATAATAGCACTCTCATACCAGCTTTTGCAGCATAAAATGCAGTAGTAGATCCTGCAGGACCTCCGCCACATACGATTACGTCATATTCAGTCATTATTGTTTACCCAATCTTTGAAAGGTTTGTGCGAATCATCCCAAGGGAATGATACGATAGCTGGCATGGAGTAAGGGTGGTTTTTAACGATATACTTTTCTAAATCATCAAATTTCTTTTTAGACGTTTTAATTAAAATGATGTGTTCAGTATCATTCCTTAGCTCTCCTTCCCATGAATAAATGGTTCTAACTGGCCAAAAATTACAACACGAGCCTAAATTAGCAACTACAATTTCTTTTGCAAGAGTTTCTGCACTTTTTTCGTCAGGTGCTGTAGTATAGACAGTTATACTCATTCCATATTCATTTCGAGCATGTATTAAATAGTCCCCCTTTCGTAGCGAACAACTCGCGTTTAACCCGTGATTAATGAAGACGAACGTCTGAAAGAGGTAAAAAAAATGGCAAACCCGTTATTTGTAACATATGAAGCTCCTTCCGAGCTATCAGAGAAAGCGTATCTTGCAACTGAAACTGCAAGAGATGGTGGTAAAGTTAGAAAAGGTTCTAATGAAGTCACTAAGATTATTGAAAGAGGTCAAGCTCAATTAGTCATAATGGCTCTTGATGTTGAACCTCCTGAAATTCTTGCACACTTACCAATGCTCTGTGAGGAAAAACAAATTCCTTACACATACGTACCATCCAGAGATGAACTTGGTAAAGCAGCAGGTTTGAAAGTAACAACTGCAGCTATCGCAATAACCGAAATTGGAAAGAAAAAAGGTGCTTTGGAAGAAGTCGTTAAGGCTATCAAAGCAGCTAAGAAGTAAGAATAATGGACGGAATTCCTGCACAAATCGTAGAAATACTTGGACGTACTGGAATGAGAGGTGAAGCCACTTCTGTAAAAGTTCGAGTACTTGATGGCGATGATCGTGGCCGAATTATTAGACGTAATGTTTTAGGTCCTGTAGATATTGGAGATCAATTATTATTGATGGATTCCTCTAGAGAAGCTAAAGCGCTAGATAGGAGATAGAAATGGTAGAAACTAAAAAATGTTCATTTACAGGAAAACCAATTCCACCAGGAACTGGTATGATGTACGTTAAAAAAACCGGCCAAGTTCTATATTTTATTAATTCCAAAGCGAAAAAGAATTACATAAATCTAGGTAGAGTTCCAGCACGTACACGTTGGACAGATACTGCAAGAAAGAAGAGAGATCAATGAGTAAAGAAACTACTTACGTCATGGTCAAACCTGATGGAGTTCAACGAGGTTTAGTTGGAGAGATTATNCGTCGTTTTGAGCAGAAAGGTTTACAATTGGTTGGATTAAAGCAAACAATCCCTTCAGAAGAAATAGCAAAGAAGCATTATGAGGTACATTCAGATAAACCATTCTTTTCAGGTTTGATAAAATTCATTACAAGTGGACCAGTAATTTGTATGGCTTGGTCAGGTACAGATGCAATAAGCGTTTCACGAAATTTAATAGGACCTACAAATGGTAGAGAAGCAGGACCAGGTACAATTAGAGGCGATTTTGGAATGGATATTGGTTTCAATATGATTCACGGTTCAGATGCAGCTGAAACTGCAGAATTTGAGCTTGGCTTATGGTTCCCAGAAGGTCTTAATGAATGGACTCAAGATAGTTTGTCTTGGGTATATGAATAATTTTCTCAATTGAAATTTATAAGATACCATAGGGCATAGTTTTAATCCCATTTCTAATGGTCAAATAATGTCTAGTCCAGAGGATTCACGAGTAGGTGTAATCCGTATAGAGGGAACTAATTGTGAAGATGAATCAGCGCAAGCTTTTGCTTCTTTAGGATGTGATGTTGAAAAGGTTCATCTAAAACAATTAGTAGGAGAGGTAGAGCCTTCAAATTGTCGTAATTTAAGTGATTATGATGCCTTATATTTTCCAGGAGGTTTTAGTTCTGGAGATTATGTTAGAGCTGGGGCTATTTTCGCTTCAAGAATGAAATCAGGTCTCAAAACACAAATTGATGATTTCATAAGTTCAGGAAAGCCTGTTTTGGGAATTTGCAATGGTTTTCAAATTTTAGTAGAATTGGGGGCATTGCCAGGGTCAGACAAAGGAACTACAAAGATACCTGATGCAGTTTTACACACTAATGATTCAAATAGATTTGAGGCCAGACATGTTAATTTGAAGGTCAATTCATCAAATAAGAGTTTTTTCTTAGATAAGTATGAGGCAGATCAAGTCTTAGCAATACCGAACGCACACGCAGAAGGAAAATTAATATTAGACAAAGACAAATTAGAAGAAATTGAAAAAAATAATCAAGTAGCATTTAGATATTGTAATTCAGAAGGCTCTCTGGGTGCCGGTTATCCATGGAATCCAAATGGTGCACCTAATGATATTGCAGGAATTACAAATTCCAAAGGAAATGTTTTAGGAATGATGCCTCATCCAGAAAGAGTTTTTCATGGATGGCAGCATACTGATTGGACTTCATCAGTTATAGATCCTGATGGTCCGGGAGATGGTAGGCCTCTGTTTGAGGGAGTAGTCGAGTTTCTTTGCAAGTAAATGATTTAGATGTTGCAATTAAAGCAGCCATTAGGGCTTCAGAAATAATAGCTGAAAGTTATGGCAATTTCAAACAATTAGATTTCAAATCGGATATCGACGTTGTAACTGAAGTGGATTTCAAATGTGAGGAGGCAATAAGTAATATTTTAAGAGAAGAAACTCCAGATTACGGTATAATTGCTGAAGAAGGGACTAGTTTTCCAGGTGAAAAAGTTTGGATAGTAGATCCTTTAGATGGGACTATCAATTTTTCACATTCATTTCCATTATTTGGCCCTTCCATTGGTTTATGCAGAGGTGATGAAGTTTTAGTTGGAGTCATTGCAGATCCAATACGCAAGGAGCTGTTTTATGCGTCTAAAGGAAATGGAGCTTTTTTGAATGATTTATACAATGCGGGCGAACCTAAGCGTTTACATGTTTCAACTACTAACAATATGAAACATGCAATTGTAGCTTCAGGTCTTCCTTATAACAGAGATGATGAATATTTTCAGAAGATGGGCCGTAATTTTATTACTTTAGAAAAAGAAATTCAATCAGCAAGAAAATTGGGAATGGCGGCATTAACTATGGCATATATTGCAGCAGGCAGACTAGAAGGTTACATAGTCTCAGGAGCAAAATCATGGGATATGGCTGGCGGGATAGCTATACTAGAAGAAGCAGGCGGTAAAATCACAAATTATAGAGGAGAAAATTATACATTAGATTCATTTGAATGGATTGCTTCTAATGGTCATTTACATGATAATTTTGTAGACATATACAAATAATTAATTTAGCCAGTTCTTTGGAGGTTTATGACGGAACAGTTGTACATGACTATGAATGATGGATACAAGATTCCAGTTGTAGGGTTGGGTACTTGGAAATCAGAACCAGGAGACTCGACATACAATGCAGTTTTGGATTCAATTAATGCAGGATATCGACACATAGATACCGCAAGAGCTTACGATAATGAATCAGATGTTGGAAGGGCTGTGAATGATGCAGACGTCCCACGTGAAGATTTGTTTATTACAACAAAATTATGGAATAAAGATCAAGGTTATGAAACTGCACTTGAGGCTTGTGAAAAGAGTTTAGCAAGATTAAATTGTAACCACATTGATCTTTATCTAATACATTGGCCACTGAAAGGCAAAAGGAATGATTCTTGGAAAGCTTTTATTGAATTACAAGAGCAAGGTCTCTGTAAATCAATAGGTGTAAGTAATTTTACAATAGATAATTTGAAAGAATTGGATAGTAAATATGGAGTTTTACCGGCAGTTAATCAAGTAGAATTTCACCCATATCATTATCAAAAAGATTTATTGGATTATTGTAATTCTAAAAACATAATAATTGAAGCTTACAGCCCTTTAGTTCATGCTAAGAGGATGGATGAGGTACGTTTAGTCGCAATTTCAGAGGAATTGAGTAGAACTCCAGCTCAAGTTTTGATTCGCTGGGCCATGCAAAGACGGATGGTTGTACTTCCAAAATCAGTCAATAAAGATAGAATTATAGAAAATTTCTCAGTTTTTGATTTTGAAATCTCAGATTCCATTATGAAGCGTTTAGATGATTTGGATGAAAGATATGTAACTTGTTGGGATCCGCATAATCCTCCACCCTATGCTCCAGTTTAGGTGAGTTAATAGCTAAATTTTTGTTATTCAGGGCAGCTATTGCTTTAATTTATGTATGCAAAATGCATATTTATGCAAAATGCATACCTTTTAATAGCATTTCTTTTATAACGATAATATGCCTAAAATAGACTATACCTCTATAAGAGTAACTAAAGAAGTACGTGAAAGTCTTCAGAATTATGTAGAAGAATGCTATAATGATCTTTCTATCAACTCAATGTTGAAAGTTCATATGGAAAATTTGAATGAAGGGCATGTTAGATTTCCTAAATTTGGAATGTATGAATGTCCAGAGAGCCGAAAACAGAAAATGCGTTCATCAATAAATAAAAAATCAATAAAAAAGAGTGCAAATAATCTTTCATTAACTGGAAGTTTACCTTCTGACCCATATACTCGTACCGAATCGGATACAATGGGAGAAATGGAAGTTCCTAAGTCTGCCTTGTGGGGTGCAAGCACTCAGAGGGCTGTTCTCAATTTCCCAATAAGTGGCATTCCTATGTCTCGCTCCTTTATTCGTGCACTTGGATACATCAAAGCGGGAGCTGCAGCAGCAAATGCAGAGTTAGGAATAATTGATGAGGAGATGAAAGAAGTGATAATTTCAGCTTCACTGAGTGTGGCGGATGGAAATTATGATGAACATTTCCCAGTAGACGTATTTCAAACAGGTTCAGGAACTTCAACAAATATGAATGCTAATGAAGTCATAGCATCCATATCTTCAGAGGAAAGTGGGTTGAAAATACATCCCAATGATCACGTTAACCAAGGTCAGTCTTCAAATGATGTTATACCTTCAGCACTCCATCTTTCAGCTTTGTTAGAAATAGAAGAGAATCTTTGTCCAGCATTATTAACACTTCAAAATAGTTTAAATCAGAAATCCGAAGAGTTTATGAGTATAATTAAAACAGGCAGAACTCATTTGATGGATGCAACACCCATAAGACTTGGACAAGAATTTGTTGGCTATTCAGGACTTATTGAGCGTTCATTAGATCGTTTACTACTTGTTAAGGATGAATTATCTTTACTTGCATTAGGAGGAACTGCAGTGGGTACAGGTGTTAATACCAAAGCTAAATTTTCGGAATTAGCTTGCCAACATATTTCTAAATTTTCAGAAATAGATGTTTATGAAACAGACAACCATTTTTTGGCCCAATCTAGTTTGGATGGGGCCTTGACTGCTAGTGGCGTATTACGTGGTTTAGCTGTAAGTTTACAAAAAATAGCCAATGATATACGTTTAATGGGTTCAGGACCGCGTTCAGGAATTGCAGAATTATCGTTACCGGCAGTTCAACCAGGTTCTTCAATTATGCCAGGTAAAGTTAATCCCGTTATTCCAGAGGCAATTATTCAAGCTTCATCACAGGTGATAGCCTGTGACACGGCTCTTGTTCAAAGTGGACAAGGTGGCTATTTCGAATTAAATACAATGCTACCATTTGCAGCACATAACCTTCTACAGGCCGTATCTATTTTGTCCACGTCAGTTGTGGTTTTTGCTACTAAGTGCATTGATGGTCTTGAAGCAACAGAAAAAGGCCCTGAGCTTTTGATGTCAGGCTTGATGCTTGCTACTACTTTGGCTCCAGTAATAGGTTATGAAAAAGCAGCTAAAATTGCAAAAGAAGCTCACAAATCAGGTCAAACAGTCCTGGAAACTTCACTTGATTTAACAGATTTATCAGAGGAAGAATTAATTGAAATATTAAACCCCGAAAAGATGCTAGAACCTCAGAAATAGTTATTTTGTCTACACTTTTGGAGATTCAATTCATAAATTGGACTGAGTTTTGCCAAATTGGTAGTTCAGAGAACTTTTGTCTATAGTTATTCAACCTGGTTTTCCAGATTTCGTTACTAATTGTCTATAGTTTTTCTATATTCTTTCCTCGACTAAAGAGCTCACTACATTTGGATCTGCTAATGTGGATATGTCCCCTAAGTCTTTAATATTTCCGGATGCGATATTTCTCAATATTCTTCTCATAATCTTTCCTGAACGTGTCTTTGGTAGTCCCTCAGTAAATTGAATCTTTTCCGGTGTTGCATGAGGGCCAATATCTGCTCTTACTATTTTAGCAATTTCAGACTTTGTGTCTTCAGTAATTTCACTTCCCGTTCTTAAGGTTACAAATGCGTAAATTGAATTTCCTTTTATTTCATGCGGATAACCTACTACTGCCGCTTCAGCAACATCTGGATGGCCTCCTATAGATCCTTCAATTTCAGCAGTTCCTAAATTGTGTCCAGATACAATAATAACATCATCAACTCTTCCTGTTATCCAATAATATCCGTCTTCATCCCTTTTACATCCATCCCCTGAGAAGTATTTTCCCGGAAAACGTGAAAAATAAGTATCAAAAAATCGTTGATGATCTCCATAAACCGTTCTCATCATACTTGGCCAAGGCCTTTGCATCACTAGATTTCCTTCAACATTGTTTCCTTCTAGAACATTTCCATCATTATCTACTAATTCAGGTAAAACTCCAAAGAAAGGTCTTGTTGCAGAACCGGGTTTTGTTTCCGTGACTCCTGGTAACGGCGTAATCATTATTCCGCCAGTTTCAGTTTGCCACCAAGTATCTACTATAGGGCAGTTTTCATTTCCAATAACGCGATGGTACCACATCCATTCAGGTTCTTTTATTGGCTCCCCAACAGTCCCCAATAATCTTAGACTTTCCAGATTATACTTCTTTGGCCAATCATCACCCTCTTTCATCAGAGCACGTAATGCGGTTGGTGCTGTATAGAAAATATTTACTTTATGTTTCTCAACAATTTCCCAGAATCTTCCATAATCTGGATAGTTTGGTACTCCCTCAAACATCATGGTAACTGCCCTATTTGCCATTGGACCGTATACGATGTATGAATGTCCTGTAATCCACCCTATGTCAGCAGTACACCAGTATATTTCTCCAGGTTTGTAGTCAAAAATATAATGATGAGTAGTAGAAGTGTAAACCATGTATCCTCCAGTAGTATGCATTACACCTTTTGGTTTTCCAGTAGATCCGCTAGTGTACAATATGAATAATGGATCTTCAGCGTTCATAATTTCAGGTTCACAAATAGTATCAGCTGAATCCATAGCCTCATGCCACCATACATCCCTCTCGGGATCCATTTCAATGTCACTCCCTGTTCTTTTTACAACTAAGACTTTTTTGATAGATGGCGTTTTCTTAATAGCGACATCAGCATTTTCTTTCATAGGTATATCATTCTTAGTTCCTCTAACTCCAGTATCTTGTGTGACTAGAACTTTGCATTCAGAATCATTTATCCGAGATTCCAAACTATCTGGAGAAAATGCTCCAAATACTACCGAATGAACTGCACCAATTCTTGCACAAGCTAACAATGCAATGGTTAATTCAGGAATCATTTGCATATAAATGCAAACACGATCCCCTTTTACAACTCCTAAATTTTTTAAAGAATTAGCTGCAAGTTGAACTTCTTTCAATAAATCGTTGTAAGTTAATTTCTTACTCTCAGAGGAGTTATTCCCTTCCCAAATAAGGGCAGTTTCGCTTCCATAACCATCCTCAACATGCCTATCAACGCAATTATAACATGCATTAAGTTCAGCCCCTTCATACCAGCTAATATCAGCCTTATTGAAATCCCAATTCCATATTTTATCCCATTTCTTAAACCAACTAATTCTTTCAGCCTGTTCAGCCCAGAAATTTTCAGGATTCTTAATTGAATAATCATATATTTCATTGTATTTTTCTATACTATTAACGTAAGCAATATCCTTAATCTTTTCATTTGGTTTAAATGATTTCATAATTTAGATTAAGTAAGCTTAAAGAAAAAACTTTCGAAGCATAAAAAACAAAATCCCCCTCCTTTAGATGATTAATGGATATTTGTCTCAAATGTGGTGGAAAACCTCCACTTATTTCCCAAATTTGCCATAAATGTGTACGTGAAACAGTCATAATTTCGCGTCTTCCAGAGGTATTGAGAATGGTTGATTGTAAATCTTGTTTTTCGTTGAAAATCCCAGGTACCTGGCTTGAATTTAGTGATATAGAGTCTGCAGTAGGACATTTTTTTGAAACCTCCATTATTTGGCACGATAATCTTTCCAAGAACACATGTAATCTGTCAATGAAGCAATTAGACCCTAGTAAGTTTAGAGTTAATGCAAAAACTGAAGCAAATTATGGAGGGCTGGCTTTAGAATCTAATTTGGAAGGTGTTGTCGAAATCAAATATCAAGTTTGTCAAACTTGTTCTAGGCATGCAGGAGGCTATTATGAGGCTATATTGCAAATCCGAACTAAGCAGAAATCAGTTCTTGATGCTGCAGTTGAAAAAGTGTTCAAAGACATAGATTCGGCACCTTCTGAGTTTTTTTCAACGGAAAATGGTCCAGTTAAAGGAGGTTTTGATTTTCAGTTGTCATCTTCTGAGCGTGCCAGATCCTTAGCTAGAGAATTAATGATTCAATTTGGAGGCCATGTGAATGAAACTAATACATTAGTTGGTCGTAAGGATGGTAGAGACTTACTGAGGCATACGTTTGGCGTACGTCTTCCTAGCTTCTTAGTTGGAGATTATTTACTTATTCAAGAAAAAGTTTACAGAGTAACTAGGTTAGACAGAAGAAAAGCTAAGCTAAGGCTTATGGAATCTCCTTATACAAAAAAGATGATAGAGATAGATACACTTCGAACCCCAAACATTCTTGATAATCCAATAGAAGTCCAGATAATTAGCTCCAGAAATAATCAATTTTTACTTTTAGATCCCTACACTCACCAAACAGTTGAAGCAGTTTCACCTTCAAATTGGGAGGGCGAAAAAGTGGAAGCATTGCGTTTTGGTAATGAAACTTTCTTTATTTGGAATTAGCCATGATTGTGTATTCCAATAGGTTCTTCACTGATACTAGGGTTTTGCTTTGAGGAATCACTCCGGATTCTCTCAATTTTTTCTAAGTATTCAGTTGAAACATTATCAGTTACATAAAAACCATTAAAGCAGGACGTATCAAACTCTTGAGGTCCAGCGGCTTCGAACTTTACGCTTTCAACTAAATCCTCTAAATCTTGATAAAATAATCTATCAGCCCCCATATTTTCAGCTATTTCTTCAATAGTATTTTTGTTAGCAATGAATTCACTTGATGCAGCCATGTCTATTCCATATACATTTGGAAATCTCACAGGAGGAGCTGCAGACGCAAAATAAACCTTTTTTGCTCCAGAACGCCTTGCCATTTCAACTATTTTTCTTGAAGTATTTCCTCGAACTATAGAATCATCAACTAAGAGTACCCTTTTACCAGCAAATTCATGTTCAACGGTATTTAATTTTTTTCTAACAGAATCTCTCCTTAATGATTGTCCTGGCATGATAAATGTTCTTCCAATATATCTATTCTTTACCAATCCTTCGCGGTAGTCAATATCTAATTCTTTTGCCAATTGAATTGCCGAAATTCTACCACTATCAGGAACAGGTATTACCACATCAATATCATGATCAGGCCATTCTTTCATAATTTTTTGCGCTAATCTTGTACCCATGTTTAGTCTAGCCTGATGAACAGATACTCCATCTATAACCGAATCAGGTCTAGCAAAATATACATATTCAAAAATACATGGAGATAATTTGGTATTATCGCTGCACTGTTCTTTGAACATTTCACCTTCATTATTGATGAAAATAGCTTCTCCAGGTGCTAAGTCAGAGACAGTATCAAATCCTAGTGAGTTTAGAGCTACACTTTCAGATGAGATTCCCCAAGAGAATTGTTCGTCAACATCAGTTTTTCCAAATACTAAGGGTCTTATTCCATTAGGATCACGAAATGCAAATAATCCATACCCTGCAATCATTCCTACAACTGCATAACCTCCTGAACATCTTTTGTGTAATCCAGTTATTGCCTTAAACAAATCACTAGGTTTCAAGTTTGGTTCTTCATCGGCTATTTTTCTATTATTTTCAAGTTCATTTGCAAGAATATTCAACAATATTTCCGAATCTGAATTTGTATTAATGTGTCTTAAATTTTCTTTGTAAAGTTCCTTAGTTAATTCCTCAGCATTTGTTAAATTTCCATTATGGGCAAGGGAGATTCCAAATGGATGATTGACGTACAAGGGTTGAGCTTCAGCTGCAGAGGCAGTTCCAGCAGTAGGGTATCTTACGTGAGCAATGCCCGATTTCCCTCTTAAATTGTGAATGTGTTCTTTTTCAAAAACATCATTTACTAATCCATTATCCTTTCTTAAATGTAATTTGTCTTCATCGCAAACAACAATTCCTGCAGCGTCTTGACCACGATGCTGTAGAACTAATAGTCCATCATAAAGTAAATTGCTTATTGGGCCTTTATTAGCTAAAATTCCAAGAATACCACACATCTAATTATAAATCTAATATATGAGAGGGGGGTTTTATTCTTTTCAGGTAAATCTCAAATTAATGAGTTTTGGACCAATTATATTCACGATTCTTAGAACTTGCTCCAAATCCACACGAAGCACATCTTTTCTTACGCATATGATAAGCATGACGCCCACATTTTCTACAGATTAGATGAGTTTGCTTTTGGCGTTTACCCTGTGCTGCAGTTCCTTTACTCATTTTTTACCATAATCTCCCGAAAGCAGTTCTCGGACCGTATCGGGGTGATGTTGCACTTAAGGGGGTTATAAAATAATTTGTTTAGCCTAAGCCTATAGTTTTATAATCAAAACCAACTTTATCAGCTAAATTTGAATCCAATGCTCTTCTTCCATCAATTAGCACGTTTCCATTCATTCGTTCTAACAATAATTCTAAATCTAAATTTTTGTAAACATTCCATTCAGTCATTATAATAACACAATCAGCCTTTTCTGTAGCTAATTCAGGTGTTGGAGCCATTTTCACATCTATAATTTCTTTGAAATTAGGCATGCCCTCAGGATCATGTGCTATTACATTTGCACCCTTTTCCATTAATTCACGAACAACAATTTCACTTCTACTTTCTCTAACATCATCCGTATCTGGTTTAAATGCAAGGCCTAAAATTGCTATTTTTTTACCTTTAACAACTCCTAGCCTTTCTTCAGTCATTTTTACTATAATTTTTGGTTGAATATCATTAACTTCTAAGGTAGCTTTTAGCATTAAAGATTCAACTTTTGATTTTTTAGCTGCTGCAGCAAGGGCTTTAACATCTTTTGGAAAACAAGAACCACCAAACCCAGCTCCAGCTCTAAGAAACTCAGCAGATATTCTACTATCTAATCCCATCCCTTCAGCTACTTCTTGAAAATCAATTCCCCAAACATTAGACATATTAGCAATCTCATTTACAAAAGAAATCTTTGTAGCTAAAAACGAGTTTGAGGCATATTTAATTAATTCGGCAGTTCTTGGACTGCATTCTAATTTTGTACATTTGTAAGGGCTGTATAATTCATTTAGAGTTTCTCGAGCAATATCATCAGCAGAGCCTATGACAATTCTATCTGGATTTTGTGCATCATGTATTGCACTCCCTTCCCTCAAGAATTCTGGATTCATGCCAATTCCTAAGTTTTCTCTTTTCCATCCACTTTTTTTTAAGATATTTGGCATAACTACTTCTTCAGTAGTTAATGGAACCACAGTTGATTTTACGATAACAGTATGCTTTTCATTTTTATCTCTAAGTGCTCTTCCTATTGCAGAGGAAGCTGATTTTATGTAACTTAAATCGATATTTCCATTTTTATCAGAAGGCGTTCCCACACAAATAAAGGTAATATCTGAATTTCTTATATTCTGCTCAATTTCAGTAGAGCCTCTTAGATTCTTATTTTTTAGTCCTTGTTTTAGTAACTCATCAAGACCAGGTTCGTAAATAGGAGATTTTCCACTGTTTAGAGTATTTATTTTTTCTTCAAGTATGTCTAGACATACTACTTGGTTTCCTAAATCGGCTAGAGTTGCCCCTGTGACTAATCCTACATAACCAGTACCAATAACGCTTACTTTCACAATTTTCCATGGGAGGACCTACATAAAATGCTCTCTATAGTGAATTGTGGCACTTGAACTAATTGTGAAGAAACGACGTCCGATTAACAAAAAAGAGGCACGTTTTATCAAAGAAGGGATTCTAGCAGTTCATAACCTTGATATGCCAATAAAGGCAGGTAAGTATGAAATTGGGAAAATTGATGATTTTGATATTTTGATATCGCAGGGATATATTATTGCATTAATTAAGAATGAAATGACCCATTTCACAGTAAGAGGATTGCTTGCAAATTCAGTAGAAACCGGCTGGGTTCAGGTGGATATGGGTGCAGTTCCGTTCGTCTGCAATGGAGCTAATACTATGGCTGCAGGCATAAATGATGTGAGTCCAGAAATTGTTAAAGATCAATATGTGTGGATAAGGGAGGAAAACCATCATAAACCATTAGCAATTGGTTTGGCCTTGATGGATGCGGAAGAAATGCTCAACTCTGAAAAAGGTAAGGCAATTAAGTCATTACATTATATAGGCGATAAGATTTGGAATTACGGCATCAAAGATTAGAGTGAAAAATATGAAGAAAGTAGGAATATTTCTGTCAATTGCAATTTTGTTTTTATTTTTGACAAGTAGTGCTGAAGGTGAAACGTTTGCTTCAGTTCCATTGTATATTTCCGGTGAGCCAGAAGGCATTTTATCAATAGATTCTCCGTCAGGCTCGAATGTTGAATCAGTAGTTATAGCTTCAAATGAACAGGATCAACAAGGAGTTTTCAAAGAGATAGGAAGATGGAGCACAGGTTCTTTGGACATTAGTTCAAATATTTCAGAGGAATGGTCAGGAAATGCTTGGGTTTCATCTAATAGAGATGCAACAGTTAATTTTCGATATACAATAATACAGGATGGTAATAATTTAGACTCTTTTGAGTTTTCAGGAGAGATTGCAGCTGGAGATGCTCTTGAATTTGCAGGTTCTTCAGATTTTGACTTCTCTAATTTAGACACTTCACCATTAACATTGCTTGTTGAGGCAAGTTGGACGGCCCAAGCAGGAAGCCCGCCTCCAAGTCCTCCAGCAAATACTACAATTATTATGGAATATGGTTCATCAGCTAGAAACACTGGCGTTGATTTATCTATAAGCCACGTTCAAATACAAAATGGGGGGGCGCCTTTTGTTAATGAAGGTCAATCTGAAGTTACAATCTATGTTAAAGTTTTTTCAGCTTTTGGAGTAGATGATATTCTTTCGAATAGCAAAGATAATTATGAATTATCGATGGGTCCAAAAGATGAATCATTATGGATTTCTTCAGTAGATTCGGTTTCTGAAAAAAGTAATTACATAGAGGTTCAATTTTTGTGGTCTTATGAGGGGAAAAGTTTACCTGCAGGAGATAACGATTATGATGTCAATATTAAGGTTACAGATTTATTGAGTAATGATGATTGGATTAAAAATTTAATTTTGAATATTTACATTACACCTAAGCCAGATGTAGAAATGGATCCGGTATCTAGCACTTCTAAAAAAGTAGTTTTAGGAAGTAGTGCAATATATACGTTATCAATAAGAAATACAGGATCAGGAGAGGATGATTTTATTGTAACAACAGAGTACGATAACAATTGGGATATCTCGATAGATATCACAGATTTTACATTAGGAGCAGGTGAAAGCCAAACAATTAAGGTAACTATCTCGCCTCAAGATTCAGTTTCGGATGGTCAAGAATTATCAACAACAATAACAGTTACTGCAGCTTCAGATTCTTCTGTTAAAGATTCAAGAGTATTAATTACAACTGCCGAAGAGGCTGAACCTGATTGGGATTTTTCGATAGAAGCTGTTGAAATGGGTAATGCAAATTTTGATGGAGATGCTTTCGTAATTAAAGATAGAATGCCATTGGAATTAAATGTTTTAATTAACAATAGAGGTAATGCTGAGAATAATTATAATATTGTAGGTTTTTCACAGGATGAGGCTTTTGTTTACTCGTTCAGTCCAAGCTTTATTTCTTCATTGGGGCCTGATCAATCTACTGAAGTTACAGTTACACTCACTCCAAGAGAAGATTATTTTGGAACAAGTACTTTAGTTGAGATTGAAGCAACATCTGCAGGAGATGGCAATAAAGAATCAGCAACTTTATCAGTAGAATTTAGTCAAAGCGGTTTAATTAATCTTAGAGATTCGAATCTTCAGCTGTCTTCAGCAATAGGTTCTTCATCATCACATACATTTGACATCACTAATTTAGATATAAACGAAGCTAAAAGAATATATTTTGACGTTTCAGGTTTATCAGTTAATGATCAATTAGCAAAGGACTGGGTAACTTTTTTTGATAAAGATGGAAAACAGATATCTTATGGGTCATTTTTGACTTTACTTCCAAGTCAGCAATCTGTGGAGATAACTATGAAAACTTCAATACCTTCAAGTTCAGATTTAGGAGTATATAATCTTCAAGTATGGATGATGAATGAGAATAGTTTACGCATATCTGAATCATACACATTTAAAGTAAAAACAACTGAAACAGTTGAGGAAGAGTCTTCAAACACAATGATATTTGGAGGAATTTTTGTTTTTGGAATCTTGGCTGCAGCATATATATATCGTAACTATTCAGATTTTGATGATGATTATGAAGAAGATTATGATGAAGACTATGATGATACTCAATATCAAGATATAGATGATTTTGATAATACGGTAGAACAGGTGGCGATAGAAGTTCCGCCATCAAATACAGAGTTCGAAGAACCACAATCTACAGCGAATATTGTAGAAACTCCACAATTAGTAGAAGTTCCATTAGAAGCTCCAATTCAAGAAGCTTCTACAGAAGTTAAAACACGCAGAAAATGGTTTGGTTTATTTGGCCCTAAGATTCCAGTATCAGAAGGCCCCGTGGCAGCAGAACCAGTGGCAGCAGAACCGGTGGCAGCAGAACCGGTGGCAGCAGAACCAGTAGTTGCACAACCAGTGGCAGCAGAACCAGTAGTTGCACAACCAGTGGCAGCAGAA
>PBGF01000021.1 GCA_002718915.1 Methanobacteriota archaeon
GATAAATAATTTCAGGATTATTTGCCTGAATTCTATATTTTTCAGGGAAATGAGCATCATTCAAACACGGGATAATGTTTTCTTTTTCCTTAGCTAAAACTAGGAGTTCTGCCATAGCTACAGGCGATATTTCAATAGCTGTAATAGTATTTGTTAGACATATTTCACTTAGGTAACTAATAGTATTTCCTTCGGCAGGACCTAAATATAGAATTTTACTATTTTTTTTGAAAGGCCAATTTTGACCTCCAGCCATTAAATAAGCAGATAATTTAGAATGGTACGGATTCCAGATTTCCCATCCTTTTTTTTTTCTTATTTGTAATAAGCCTTTTTTTTTCTTTAAATAATTTGGTAGTGTCATTCAACTCAGGCCTTGTTTTTCAGCCTCCATAGCTTCATTTATTCCAGGATCAGATATTCCTGTCCAAGGTTCAGCTCCGATAATGTTTGTAGAATCCATCCCTTCTATCCACAATTCAAGCCCTTCAAAGCTGCTTCTAGTTCCTTCAGGTATACTTAATTTATATTTTGTAGTTTCTGTAGTAGGCAAACCAACAGACCAGATTATTTGGTTTCCACTACGTTTACCAGGCCTTGGTTCGGCGTTAGTAATTGAATGGCCCGGTACTTCTGCACGAAGCTTGAAATTAGCAGACCTCAATCTATAGTTCGTAATTTTAATTTCGATATCAATTCCTTCATTGTTGTAATTAATTTTTTCTTCAATCCAGACAACATCCATTATAGCTGCAACAACTTTGTCTAAATTTGGAACAGGTTTTCCAACTACACTAGAAGTTTTTTCAGCAATTGCAGGTAAAACTTTTTGAACCAAATCAAATTTTTCACTAACTTTCGCTCTTTTCTTTTGTTTTTTCAGATGTCTAGCAAGAGTTTTTGCATTATTTCTTAATGCAAGGACAATATCTTTCTTTATCTCAGTAATATCAGCTATAGCCTCTTTAGCTTCTGAAGTAAAAGGAATATTTGTAGATGCGACATGGATTAAAATAATTGCAGGACCGCTTGGCGTTCCTTTACCGCCTTTTTGTTCAAGGCCGTATAATCTCCAATTTATACTTTGAATTGCTTTTGTTATTGCACAACCTCCAGCTTGGTAAAGTAGGGGCACTCTATTTGCAAATCTTAGCATCTGTACAGGTTGGTCTTTGGGCAAATTTCCTCCGTATACCATTCCAACTTCAACTAAAAACGGAGTTCCTGAGAAAACGGAGGGAGTTCTACTAATTGGAAGAGTATAGAAATCAGGCCTATATTCCTCTAAAACTTGTTTTAATCCCATTTTTATCAATTTCGGTCCAATCGGCACTAAAATCCCACTAGTGGGCGTTCTAATACTTGTATTTTTGAAAGCTTCAATCAAAGCTTTTGCTTCAACACGAGTTAAATCTTGAGGTCTTACAATATTAGCAATTCGAGCTTTTTTGAGAACATCATTTATGCTCTTTGTACCCATTGAAGAGAAATCTTTGCGGAGAAATTTAGCCATTTGATATTCGGAACTGTGCTGCGCCATTCTCATTAACTGGCCTAGTTCAACACCATGAGGATGTGGCTTTACACCCTCCGTAGGTAATTTAGGTAAATTTGAAATGGCGCGGTCAAAAGTAAAAACTTTTTCATCAGGATTAATGAAAATAATTTTGGCATGTGGGTTAACAATTGCAGTAGATTTGATATATTCAAGGACAGAGGGCCTTGCTTCACGGTATCTGCCCTTAATTGAGAAGGAAACTTTAGTTCCATGTTCCTTTTCAGGATAAATTCCATCTTCGTTAGCTTCTTGTAAATCATCCTTCCAAACGAAATCCTCTTTTCTTTCAACATTTCCACGATTATTTCGAGTATCTAACTTCATGGTTATTTTCGTAGCCAAATGTTCTTTGGAAATTCGAGTAGAGATTACTGCAGAACGTCCAGTGGTTAATTGGCCATACATTATTGCAGCAGAAATTCCAATACCTTGCTGCCCCCTAGACTGTTTTCCACTTCCAAATCTAGATCCGTATAATAACCTTCCAAAAACATTAGGAACATTTTCTTCTATAATACCTGGCCCATTATCTTCGATGGATATACTTAATTCATCCTTCCCTTGATTTCCTATTTTTATAATCAAATCGGGTAAAATTCCAGCTTGTTCACAAGCATCTAAACTATTGTCAACACCTTCTTTGACTGCAGTAATTAGGGAATGCGTAGGATTATCAAAACCTAAGATATGCCTATTTTGTTCAAAAAATTCTGAAACAGGTATGTCCCTTTGTTCCTTAGCCATTTGGTGGGCTTTTGTTTTCTTATTTTTTTTGTTTTTTACAGGTTCCTTAGTTATAGGTATTTTTTTTTCTTCTTTATTTACAGTCTCATTAGAAGTTTCAGGTATTTGTTCCTCTTTTTTTACATTTTTTTTTTCTTCTTTAATCTCTTTGTCCTGTTTTTTTTCAGGCTCTTTTTCTTCAGTTTCAAAATTAAAGGTCATTTGACCCATTAGTGGGCTATAAAGACCAATAATTAAATTAGATGCCTGATTAGCAATAGTTTATTCGACATCGTCTAGATTTGGGTAATTGATTTTTAACAATCCTTTGATTCCAATGTGCACAGCCAATAATTGTTTTTTTGTATCTAATAGCAATAAATCCCGGTTCTAGATTATTTGTTACAATTTCACTTTCTAAATCATTCCCTTTGCAATATTCTCTTAGCTCGAATTTATTTAGATCTAAAATATTTCTTTTTATTTTTGAACCAAATAACTGGAGAAAATTAGTAGTAGGTTTAGGAGTCTTATCAAATCTAAAAATACATAGTCCTGAGCTCTCAGGAATAAATCTCAAATTAGCCATTTTTTGAACTAAATATATTTTGTTTTTACTTCCTTCATATAATTTATATCCTTTGAATATATTATCAGCCATATCAAATCTCTTTACACAATATTCAAGTAATAATTTAGTTTTATTACTATTTAGCAACTTCAACATTTTTCAATTCTCGCTATGAAAAAACCATCGGTGTCATTATGATGCGGCCATATTCTAGCGCATTTTTGTATTTCCTTATCATAAGTTTCTTTTTTCCATCGTTCAATTCCTTTACCTATTGTTAAATTTTTTATGTTTATTTTTTTTAATCTTACAGAATGATTTTGCAATATCGAATTTACTACTCTTTCATTTTCTTCAGGCGCAAAAGTACAAGTTGAATAAACAATCTGATCGCCTTTTCTTGCCATTTCACAGACTCTTTCTAATATTCCTTTTTGTGTTTTTGAAAATCTTTCATAATCATTTTCTTTCAAATTTCTTCTAATAGTGTTTTTCTTTCGAATAGTTCCCTCTGAACTACATGGAGCATCAACAAAATATATGTCAGCTTCAGTATTTGGAAATGATCTAAAATCACGAAGAGTTACAGTGGTATTTGTTATTCCTAATCTATCTAAGTTCCCTCTTAATGATTTTAATCGGGAATGTTTATTGTCATTTGCTATAATTTCACCTTTATTGCCCATCATTTCAGCAATTTGTGTTGTTTTTGATCCNGGTGCAGCACAACAATCAATTATTTTTTTGGATTCATTAATATTAGGAACAACGAGCGCNGGTATCATGGAGGTTAATTCTTGGATGTAAATTTGACCAGTAAAATGCTCTATACTGCTTCCCAAATTTTCTAATTTTGTTATAAATCCATTTTTGTACCAATTAGTAGCCTTTATGGTATCATCGTATTCTCTTAGATTGGCTAATATATTTTCACTTTCACCTTTTAACGAATTTATTCTGAATGATTGCTTTAATGGTTGATTGATAGCTTTACCAAAGTTTTTTGCNTCATCAACGATAGAGGCATAACGTTCAAGAATTTTAGATTGCAGAGTAGCTTGCTTTTCTTTATTCATGCTCTTAAAACATGAGCTTNCGGATTTTTTACTTTAGCCATTACATTTCTTGTATCAATAATTAATTTAGCATACTTTCCTACCATTTCATAATCGACATTTGAATGGTCAGTAGTAATTACAACTGCGTCAGCCTCACTAAGATTTTTTTTATTAAGTTCAACATATTTTATTTCTTTTGCATTTTTAACAAAAGGATCATGATAACTTACTTTAGCACCTTTAAATNTTAATAAATCTATAATTTTTAAAGCTGGCGATTCTCTCATATCATCAATATCTTTTTTGTATGCAATTCCTAAAATCAAAATATTACTTTTTCTAATACTTTTTGACTGATCNTTTAGCCCTTTTCCAATTCTATGGGCTACATTTTCGGTCATTTTTCTATTTATTTCACCAGCTAATTCAATGAATTTAGCTTCAGTATTGTATTCTTTTGCTTTCCAGGAAAGATAAAAAGGATCTATTGGAATGCAATGTCCTCCCATTCCAGGTCCCGGATAGAATGGCATAAATCCGAATGGTTTACTATCTGCAGCTTCAATAACTTCCCAAATGTTGATATCCATTCTTTCAAATATTAATTTTAATTCATTCACCATTGCTATATTTACTGCACGGAAAATATTCTCCATTAATTTTGTAGCTTCTGCAGTTTCTGGGGAGCTAACTTTCACAGTCTTTTTTATTATTTTTGAATAAAGTTCGTTTGCCACATTTAGACATTTTGGAGTTAGTCCACCAATAACTTTTGGAATNCTAGATACTGAAAANTNTTTGTTTCCAGGGTCCTCACGTTCAGGGGAATATGCTAAAAAGAAATCTTTTCCTGCAGATAATCCAGATTCTTCTAAAATTGGCTTTACAATTTCTTTAGTTGTACCGGGATACGTGGTTGATTCTAAAATAATAAGCTGTCCTTTTTTTAGATATTTAGAAATAGTTTCNGTGGCTTTTTTTACGTATGACATGTCAGGTTGTTCATAGATGTCTAATGGTGTTGGAACACACATTAAAATACAATTTACATTTTTTAATTCCTCAAAATCTGATGTAGCTTTACTTCCAGTTTTAATAAATTTCTCCATGGATGATTTAGAAATATGATTCATTATTTGCTTTCCAGAATTAATATCTTTTACTTTTTGNTTATCAGTGTCAAAACCAATCACTTTAAGGCCATTATTAGCAAATTCAATTCCTAAGGGCACGCCAACATAACCCATTCCAATGATNCCTACTTTGGCTTTTTTGTTATTTATTTTGGTTATAAGTTCTTTATCAATCATAATCTTGTAATCCACCCATATTCATCCTCAGATTCTCCGAATTGTATTCCAGTTAAAATGTCATATAATTGTCTAGTAATTTTGCCAACATTTCCCTCCGAGAATTCATATTCTTTATCTTGATATTTTATAGATCCAATTGGAGAAATAATTGCTGCAGTACCTGCACAGAATACTTCATCAGCTTTTAGCGCTTCATCAATACTGATTCTTCTTTCCTCAATTTGCATGCCNAGTTTATTTTCAGCCAAGAACAATACAGAATCTCTTGTTATCCCAGGTAGAATAGAACCAGTTAATTTGGGCGTAATTAATTTGTTTTCATATATCGCAAAGAAATTTGCAGCACCAACCTCTTCAATGAATTTTTCCTCTGCCGCATCAAGATAGATAACTTCCGCATATCCCTGTTTTTTAGCTTGTCCACTTGGTAGCATTCCAGGTACATAGTTACCTACAGCTTTTACACCTCCAGTTCCCTTAAGTGGAGCTCTATGGTAATCATTAGTTACTATTAGTTTTATTGGACTTAACCCGCCTTTGAAATAAGGCCCAACTGGAGAACAGTAGACCATGAATGTATATTCCGAAGAAGGGGCGACTCCAAGTCCTTCTCCTGAACCGAAGATTATGGGCCTTACGTACAACGCGCCTTTATCCGTATTAGGAATATAATTTACATTATCTTTTACAATACTTTTAACACCATCTAAGAATATTTCACTCTTAATTTCAGGCATTGATAATCTTAAACAACCATTAGCAGCTCTNTTTGCATTTTCTTCTGGACGAAACATAATAATTTCATTATTNTTAGTCCTGTAGGCCTTCATTCCCTCAAAAAGTCCTTGACCATAATTTAGGATAGTTGCTGCAGGAGATATACTAATATTATCGAAAGGTATTAATTCTCCTTTTTCCCAATCTCCATTGATATTACATTTTGAAACATACATTGATTTTGTTTCTGTAAAAGAAAATGTTAAATTATCGTAATCAATTTCATCGTGTTTCATTTGTGGTCCTCCATAAATTTTTGTAATTTACTTTCTAACATTGGGACCTCTTCTAGCCCTATAAAAGAGATACATACTCTCAATCCTTCATGCCTTACGGATCCAGTTGATTTTAGAGTAATNGTTGATATTCCGTATCTTAATAATTCTAACATAAGGTCGTTTCCAGTGTATTTAGGATATGACATTGTTAAGTAAAAACCATTTCCAACAGGTTCATCCATATCTTTTTTGTAGACTTGTTCAAACCCATATTTCAAGAAGATTTCTTTTACTTTTTCAGCACGTCTTCCATATTCACTTGTGATTTTTATAAAATTAAAATCATTGTTAGTTGCAGAATCTAACATTTTAGCTAATGCATATTGAGCAGTATGACTTGTTCCAGAAGTAGTAACGTATAATCCACCTAAAGAAAAAGCATGCCCAAATTGCTCTCTATCACAAAACTCTTTCAAATTAGTATATTTTTTTTCATTAAGATGAGGCGATATAATAGAAATTGCACATCTCGGACCAGGGAATGAAAATGCTTTAGATGCAGAAATTAGAGTAATCCAGTTTTTTCCAAATTTACCGATAGTTGGTATAAATGGTTCAGAAAATGGAACAGAGTAATCTTTTCGAAAATCCATTCCAATATAAGCTAAATCTTCAATTGCAAGAATGTCATGTTCATCACAAATTTTAGCAATNTCTTCAAGTTCAAAATGGTTGAGACATGACCAACTAGGGTTGTTTGGAGATGACCATAACAAACCTCCAATTTTTCCATTAGAGACATGTTCTTTTACTTTTTCGATTAATTTTTTGCCCCTGTAGTTATACAAATCAATTCCCAGAGCCTCAAGTCCCAGAAATTTAGCTTGGTATCTCGTAACTGGAAATGTAGGATCTAAGTAAAGAATAGTTTTTTTCCCTTTATTCATGTTTCCAGCAAGAGCTTGAGAAATATATCCGCCTTGTAGTGAACCACATGTAGGTATTACGTGCTTATTTTCAACATCTAAATCTAAAAAAGCTTTTACAAATTTCCGTCCAGCTTTTTTTAGTTCAGGTATTCCATCGAAAGGAGGATAGAATCCCTGTAATCCTTTGTCAATGGCTTCTTTTTCAGCCTTTTTAGCAATGTCAGGAGTAGGTATATTTGGAATTCCCATTTCCATTCTAACAAAATCAATATTATGTTTTTCATTAATNATTGTCGCTAGTCTATTAGTCTCACGAATAGATAAATTTTCAGAATTAAATCCAGTTTGACTAAATATTTCTTTTAATTTATGTTTTTCTAAGGGAATATTTTCAGACAAAATTTTTCTCCTAATATTTGTTTAAGCCTGCCCTTTCAAAAAGCTTTACATAATTTTATAAACAAGTTATTAAATATTATAACTGATTAATATGATGCCAGCAGAACTTAATGGAACGTTNCTCAAAGAATTAAGAGGGCGAACTTGTAGAATTTTATCTGATGAAGGTTGGACACAATCAAATTTGGGTAATGCACTAGGTGTTAGCCAAGTTATGGCTGGAAATTATTTGCATACGCTACCTAATAGATATAGAGAGCCAATTGAAAGTAATTTACAAGAAGCTTCATTATCTTTAGCAGAAATCCTAAGATCTAGAGAAGTTTCTCAATGGTCACTAAATATTACGGCGAATGATCAAACATTTAGTATAAATTTCCCTTTGCAGGATAATAAAGAAAAAATACTAAATCAAATTAGTGATATGCGTAGACGTCTAGAATCAATAATTCCTTTGTTATCTCCTCAAGTACGTGTAAATATTGCAATAGCTTCGAATGATGCAACTAGTAGTTCCGATATTGCTGCATTTCCAGGTAGATTAACTCCTATTGGAGACAANGCTCGTCCCTTGTCTTCACCAAAGTTTGGAGGTTCTTCTCATTTATCAGATTTACTTTTAGAATTAAGAAAATTTGATTCTAATATAAAAACAATAATAAATCTTCGATGGGATCCAATGGTAGCAGATTCTCTGAAAAAATTAGCTATAAGATCTGTAAAATTAACTCGTAAGGATGAGGATTTATTAATTAATAAAGATACAGTTAAATTTGATGCCATGATTGATGAGGGAGGGCATGGTTTTGAACCTTCATTATATGTATTTAGTACACATTCAGATTTTGTTTGTACCATCGTAGAAGATTTAGCTAGTTCGTTGAAGGAGATGGCATGATATCATTAAATTTTGCATTTTTTCTATTAGTTATGTCTTTAACTTTTTTTGCATGGTTAGGTTATAGAGAATCTTTAAAAACTAAATTAGATAAAGATTCTTTTTTTTCGGCACGTAATAGTCAAAACTGGTTAATGATTGGCCTCAGTTTGTTTGCATCTGGAATGGGTATATGGATATTATTCGGTCCTTCTGAAGTAGGATACTATGGGGGTTTCTATGATGTGTTTGGTTATGCAATTTCTTCGGCAACACCGTTTCTTTTNTTAGCTTATTTTGGCCCTATAATTAGGGATTTAACTCCTAAAGGTGTTACTCTTGCAGACTTTGTGCGTAAAAAAATGGGCCGNCCTATGCAATTTTANGTTGGNATTATTTCTATCTTGTATATGTTTACTTTTATGTTTGCAGAGTATATTGCCATTGGACGTGCCTTTGAATTTCTTTCAGGTTTTAATTCACTTTTAACTATTATTTTTGTGGCAATTGTTACGACTTTTTATACAACTTTAGGAGGTTTACCAGTATCAATTAAAACAGATCGTATTCAATCATTTTT
This sequence comes from Methanobacteriota archaeon, assembly GCA_002718915.1. Lineage (GTDB taxonomy): Archaea > Thermoplasmatota > Poseidoniia > MGIII > CG-Epi1 > CG-Epi1. The sequence goes on from PBGF01000021.1 coordinate 9,004, forward strand.
TATTCTTTGGTTAATTATTTGTATTATTTTCTTCATCTTTAGTGAGGGGTTAGGAAATACAATTGATGATGCAAAAGCATACACTCCAGAGGATATTGAGTGGGAGTGGTATCATGGTAGTATAACCGATTATTCAACGTTTGAAGCAGGTTTAGCTTTAGTTTTAGCTATAACTGCAGCAGAAATGTTTTCTCAAGGTAATTGGCAACGTACGTGGGCGTCAGAGGACAATAAAGCTTTGCAAAAAGGAGCCTTGCTAGCATCAGTACTATGTTTTATTGCAGTTTTATTACTTGGTTTCTTAGGNACTGTAGCGGCAGGACGCGGTGCTCTTTTAGATCCTTCAATAGCTTTTTTTGAATTGATAAAGGGTTATAATGAATTAGTTTTAGCAATGTTTTTAGTTCTTGGAGTTGCTTTAGTTTGTTCTAGTATTGATACACTACAAAATGCAATTATTGCAGTTATTTCTAGAGATATAACAGATTCACAGTTGAACATCAATCAAGCCAGATATTCAATAATAGCTATAGCTCCTATTGCGATAATTTTAGCCTGGTATTATGCAGATGATGCACTAAGTGTTTTTCGTTTGTTTTTAGTTGCAGATTTATTTGCAGCAGCTACAGTTTTCCCAATATTTTTGTCATTGTCGGATAGAGTAACTCCAAATGGGGGTTTATTTGGGGCAATATTTGGTTTAATTTCAGTAGTGATTTATGGAGCATACACCTCAGATTTACAAACAGGAATAGATTATCTTACAAATCCAGTTAATGAATNAGGTCTTGCTAATTTGGAAGTATTTCTTTCTGCATTATTAGGTTCAGCTTTTGTGACTATTCTAGTTTCTGAAATAGAAAATGCTCAATCATGAGGCAAAAGGAAATTTCCTTTTAGCAGTAATAAATTTCCGCTGTGACATTCAATTGTTACTTTTCCAGAAATTCCAATTTCGTTATGTATGCCTCTACCACCCATTTTAAGTTTTTCATGTTTTAAATTCCATTTTGCACCCTCTATACTGACTCTAGCTTCGGGAATTGCTATTAATGAGAATAACGTATTTTCTTTTCCAATTATTGTTTCTAAATTAGATATGACTTTTACAGTGAAATTATCATCTATAAGTTCTACTTTCGGATTAAATGCTAATCCTAATGCAGCCATAGTATGATCTATACGTCCTCCAGACCATCCAACAATTTCTATTCCTTTTGCACCTCGTTCAATTGCATAATCAACAGCTTTTTCTAAATCAGTTTTTTGAATATCTTTGTTCAAGATTAACCAATCCTCTAATTTTGTCGCAGTCTTATCAGATATAGAGTCTAAATCTCCGATTACTTTGTCAGGTAAAATTTCATACTCAAGTAATCGATCAGCACCTCCATCAGCAGCAACAATTAATTTATTTTTTGATAATTCAATTATATTTTTTGTTAGTGGTCGATTACCTATAATTAAAGCTTTCATGTTTTATTTGATTAACCTCTTTTTGTTTTTATTGATTTGTCTAAGATATCCTTTTCCAAAAAATGTAAAAAGTTTACTTCTTAATGTTTTCTTAGCAATTTTCTTTGTATCATTTCTATATGTAATTTTCTCATAAATATCCATAAAATTGCCATTTGCGTGATATTTTANTCTCAGATTATCATATTTTTCTTTATTAAAATGTTGCCAGAATTCATCATAATCAAAATAACATGTTGAAAAGAAACCCTTGAAAACACCATTTTTAAATGAGAAGTTTTCAAATGTTTTATTGATTGTCTTTGAATCAATAGTAGTATTTTTTATTCCATAAATTCCAATATCGATTATTATATTATCTTTACAAACTTCTCTTTTCCTTGTACAAAAAATTTTATCAGGATGATAATTATCCTTACTTGGACAAATCCACAAAGGATATGTTTTAGTCATTTTATCAACTAACTTTAGAGCATTTTCTAAATTTGACAATGGAACGCCTATATCAGTAGTTAAGACATATTCATCTCTTGCATAATCGCCTACTATTTGGTTAGCAGCTAGAAAATATTTACCAACATTAAGTCGATCCCCTTGAATCATTTTTTTAGGTATTAATGAATAGACTAGTCCTGCATAAAAATAATCCCTAATTTTATAGGGCGTGTAAAGATAATGGCCCCAAAATGCAGAATAACTATATCTTTCTAAATAATCAACAAGCCTTAGATAACTAGTTTCNTTTTTATTAGCTATTTGTGCATAAATACACATATGCCTTTGTTTTAGAATACTTTTGTCCCTTATTACTAAAATATTTTCTTTTTTGACATTTTTGACAAAATTAGCGGCAACAATAGTAAAATCATTTTTACTATTTACAAAAGCTTCAATGAAATCATCTTNTTTCTGTTTAATTTTTAAAGAAAAATTTTCATAAAAATCATGGAATGAATCATAGTGATAATAATTAATTTTAACGTAACTTTCGCAATNTANTAATTTCATTTTNACTCTAGTAATAATTCCCATAGTTCCATATGTCCCACCTACACCATAATACAAATCAGAGTGTTTCTCTTTTGACACATTTCTCATTATTTCTCCATTTCCTAATACAATATCAAAGTCTATAACATTATTATTGAAGAACCCATGTCTGTATGAATTTGAACCTAGNGCTAATCCTCCTAGGCAGCCCCCAACNGTAAAATTATCACCTTCAGGTAATGAAGGAACCATTTTACTTTTGGGTATTGTTTCTCTATTTATTTCCCCCACATTTACAGATGATTCACAATCAATAAAATGTTCATCAATAGACAAAATTGAATTAAATTGATTTGTGTCTATTTTTTCTTGTTTTTTTTTAAATTCTAAATCACGATGATTGTGTCCTTTTCTGTTAGTTGTAATAAGTTTGTTATTTTGTTTAATAATTTTGGAAATATTTTCTATTTTTTTATTGTAATTTTTATATGCCATTTTTTATATAATATTCACTTTTCCAGTAATGAAAGGATTATTTTCCTTTTCTTCTTTAAGAATAGTTTTTGGTCCGTGCCCGGGATAAATTATTGTGTTCTCTGGCAAAGGTAAAATTTTTTCTTTAATACTTTGCATGAGTTCAAGAGGATTTCCTCCAGGTAAATCAGTCCTTCCTACAGACCCTTTGAATATTAAATCACCTCCAATTAGTATGCCTTTTGTGTAGAAGCATAGTGAATCAGGACTATGTCCTGGACAATGTAAAATATCAAATGTAGTCTTACCAATAGTTACTTTATCGCCTTCATTTAGAAAAGTTCCATGTTCTATTTTTGAGATACTATAGCCAAATGAGGCTGCAATTGGCCCTACATTACCTAATAAAGGTACGCCAAGAGGTGAGATTTCTAATTTCATTTGTAATTTATCCATTGCTTCGTTACTTCCAGCAATATGATCGATATGGCAATGTGTAGCAATTAGTCTTGTTATTTTCATTTCTTCATTATTGGCAACATTAAGAATACTTTCAATTTCATCTCCTGGATCAAAAAATATAGTTTCCCTGGATTCAACATCCATAACTAAGGTAGCATTCATTTCTAAAGGNCCTACTGGAATTTGTATAATTTTTACAGNCATNGTTAAAACACTTTTTNCCCTTCAGGNGCTATCAGTGTANTTTCAATATCCTGATTTAATGAAATATCNGGTCCAATAATAGATTTTTTTATNATTGCTCCATAAATTTTGCTATNTGCAAGTATTACACTTTCAGAGATTACACATTTTTCTATAATTNTATTTGGACCAATAATTACNTTTGGACCNATTATAGANTCTATAATTTTGCTACTTTCATGAATTTGGACATTATCTTTTATTTNTTTATTTTCACTTTTTTTATTTNGNTCTAAAAGTTTAAAATTAGCTTCTAAATATGATTGTGGTGTTCCTGCATCTATAAAATACCCNTCGAAAGGCATTCCATAAAGGCCATTACCGACTATTTTTGGATAAATNTCNCTTTCTATTGANATTTTTTGGTTTGCNGGAATCATACTNATTATTTCAGGTTCAAGTATGTANGTTCCTGCATTTATNAAATTAGACAATTCTTCACCTTTTGGAGGTTTTTCTTGAAATTCTAANATTTCNCCCTTTACAAANTTTACAACNCCAAACCGATTTGGATTTTCAACTTCCCATAAAGCTAATGTACCTTTTGCTTTCATTGAATGGTGATAATCAATCATTTNTTCNANATCNANTGAACTTACAACATCNCCATTAAAAACAGCAGTAGTTCCAGTTANGTGTTTTTCACAATTTTTCATAGCACCTCCCGTACCAAGTGGTTCTTCTTCTGGAACAATTATTATTTTTCTACCAACATTAGTTTTTTTGAAATGTTNCAGCATTTGTTCTAGGCCATAGCTTACAGCTAAAATTNCAGTATCAATTCTTTCAGGTAAATTACGTANCATTCTTTCTACCATTGGAATATTGGCGAGAGGTAAGAGTGGCTTTGGAATTGTTTTCGTTAAAGGTCTCAATCTTGTCCCTAANCCGCCAACTAAAATTATAGCTTCCATTATTATTTATTCATCTAAGAAGTGATGTATTAATGTTATGCAGGCTGANGTTAATAGACTGGTTTCTCCAATTTTNACTTTGTCTAATGAGNCAAGGNNCTTCATTTCTTCTTCCGTAGGGTCTCTATCNTCNCCAAGAATAAATGTTTGATATTTAGAGCTTANNTTGTTTTTTCCGTTTTCNTTCAATAAAACAGGTTTAGGNAGNTTTTTAANNAGTTCTGAAAANTTTTCNCTTTNTAAAGTNACNCCAGGNCTTGTTTCAAGAGGGCCTTNTNTTCNATTTAANTTGATTAAACCATTTCGTATTAGTGCTGCAGTAGATCTTTCATCAGGATTAAGATATTTTATATTCTGACCAGAAAAATGAACNGTAATATCNGGTTNNGGTTTCCCTCTTAGAGATANCCANACATCAGTATCATGCCGTATTCCATGNGATTTCCATAATGANGCAGTTACAGATCTAACTANAACATCTAATCNTCCAGCACCTCCACATATATCNTCTAATTTCCAGTCTGCAGCAGTATGNGCTCTGTGGCCAATTATGAGNAAGTTTTTATTTGCCATTATTTTTTTGTNTTCTTTTTTGTAGATTTATTAGTTTTAGGTTTCTCTTCTACCATTTCAGCATCTTGTATATCTTCTTCAAAATCCCATTCTTCAGTTGTTTTANCAGGTTGATTTTCAGTAGCNNTTAANCTAAAATTACCCATTAAAATTGCACACAAAATAAATGCCGCAGCTCCAGGATAAATAGAAGGTTCATTGATAATTCCAAGATATATTCCAGANACTGCCATGGCAGCAAGNCCAATGCCCATAATNGCTTCTCCAGCGATTAGTCCCGAAGCAAANAATATTCCAGGGCCGTGCATTTTTTCTTTAACTGAGTTTAATTCTTCTACATTNTTAGATTTAAANAAATCAGGNTTTGATTCTTTNAANGGANTTTCAAATCTTTTATCTACNTACATTTTAATTAATCCACCAATNAAAATAGGGATGGTCATTTTCANGCTTAGATACATTCCTACAGCTACAGCCATAATNGAAATATCTAGTTGACCATTTTCTCTTATCCAGNATTGAGTTGCAGCTATCAGTAAGCTTCCCGTAAATAGGAATGCAGGAATTGCACCTTCAAGAAATCCACCTATAANGAAAATAAGATATGAGCANATTAGTATGTTAATATATTTNTCAGCATGCCTTAATGCAATTAGACAAAAGGCAATACCNGCACCCATGAAAACCATTGCCCAATCCATTCCACCTTCTAAGATTCCAGTAGTTATGCTGGACATTAAGAATGCTTGAGGTGCAGAGAGTTCACCATTTAATATTTGATCAGATAATAAATTTAGAACTAAAGGTATTGCAACAGCTCCAGCTGCGATTCCTACAATTTGTCCTATTTGTTGTCTCCATGGGGTTGCACCTAACAGATANCCAGTTTTCAAGTCTTGAAGATTGTCACCTGAAATTGCCCCGGCACATGCGACAAATGCAGCTACACCAATTACTGCAACTTGTAACTCTGCAGTATTTTCACCATTGTAAATTATGCTNTTAAGAAGGGTAAATGTTGTTGCAGTTAATATGACTACTATGATTGTAACGCCAGAAAGAGGATTATTGCTACTGCCTACTACTCCAGCCATATATCCGGCAACTGCAGCAAAAAGGAAACCAGCTGTAAAAATTATTATCAAAGATAAAATGGCAGGTAGCAATAATCCAGAAATAAGCCATACCATGAAGAACATTGGAATACCCATAGCCAAGCTAGTCATTGCAACAGTTTTGGCAGGTAAATCCTTNTCAGTTCTAANNTTTTTAGTAGTAGTAACTGTTTGTTTTGTGGCTTCAAACATTTCATTTATTCCTTTCATNAGAGCTTCACGCATTATNACTAAGGTATACAATCCTCCAACCAGCATTGTTCCTACTCCAGCCATTCTNCTTCGNTCATTCATGTGTCCGGCATAATCACCATAATTGACAACATTTCCTTTGGNAGCTTCTTCAGAAATATAACTTACAAANAAATCNGTAGGGTTTAGAATTGTGCTTGCAATAGGCATTATTAGAATTGCACCCAGTAAGCCTCCAAAAAANACAAAACTTGCTATNCCAGGCCCCACAATATATCCTACTCCAAGAAGTGCTGGAGATAATTCAGCTCCAAGATAAAATGTGGTTTTAGATTTAGCATAAGCCACAGATTGATCTAATTTTCCACTAAGTGTGTAAAATCCATCCCACCCGTGNTCCCATAATCCTAANCTAACTTGTTTTCCATTAGCAATAACAGATGAGCAAAGTTTGTANAATGCTCCAAATGCAATACCTACAAAAATGGGNCTAACNTGATTNCCNCCTTTTTCNCCAGCCACTAAAACTTCAGCNCAGGCAACACCTTCNGGATANGGTAATTTTTCTTTTACAACAAATATTCTTCGAAGNCTTATTGAGAANAAAACNCCTATTGTNCCTCCAACAAGGGCAATGATTAATGTTTTCAAATATGGAAATTCAGCCCATCCAATTTCACCATTACTTTGGCTATTCATTATTAGTAATGCAGGTAATGTGAAAATTACACCAGCAGCTAAAGATTCACCAGAGGAGACTGCCGTTTGAACCCAATTATTCTCTAAGATATTTGTTCCCTTTGAAAGATTAGCTTTTTCTAAACTTCTAAGAACTGCCATAGAAATTACTGCGGCAGGTATTGAGGCACTTACAGTCATACCAACATAAAGCCCTAAATACACATTAGCTGCAGTCAACAAAAATCCTAAGAGTATAGCTAGAATGATTCCTTGAGTAGTTATTTCAGGAAGAATTTTATTGGCTGAAATGTATGGTTTATGTACGTCATTTGATGACATANTATTTNCCCATCTGTGATAGCAACATTAATGCTTATGCCCCTCCGTACTTTTTAACCACCTACTCTTTAGCGAATTGTGAGTGAAGGCATATCTCTGAATTTCTTCCATGAGTCAGGTTTCACTAGGCAAACATGTGCTAAGTGTAAATGCTCTTTTTGGTCGATAGTTGAGCGTGAGCTTTGTGGAGATGCACCATGCGTAGAGTATTCATTCATAGGAGATCCACTTTTCCCCAAACCAATGAATTTAGATGAAGCTAGAGAAGCTTTTCTAACCTTCTTTGAGAAACATAATCATACAAGAGTAGACAGGGCTCCAGTAGTAGCACGTTGGAGAAATGACATTTATCTTTCTATAGCTTCAATAGCAGTATTTCAGCCTCATGTTACTAGTGGCTCTTCTAATCCTCCAGCTAATCCATTAACAATTTCCCAGCCTTGTATTCGTCTAAATGATTTGGAATCAGTAGGTAGGAGTGGTAGACATTTGACTACATTTGAGATGATGGCTCATCATGCATTTAATAATGAAAAAGAAAAGATTTATTGGCAGAACAAAACAGTTAGTTATTGTCAAGAATTCTATACTGGATTAGGTCTTGATGGCTCTAAAATAACCTACAAAGAAAATCCGTGGGTTGGCGGTGGCAATGGAGGAGAAGCACTTGAAGTTTTGGCAGGAGGACTTGAATTAGCAACTTTAGTTTTCATGGATCTTGAAGAAGATCCTGAAGGAGATATTGAGCTTAAAGGCATAAAATTCAAAAGAATGCCTAGATCGATAGTAGATACAGGTTATGGTTTAGAAAGACTAGTTTGGGCTTCTCAAGGTACTCCTACCATTTATGAAGCAGTTTTCCCGGAAGCAGTATCATTTCTGACAAAAAAGGCCAATTTAGAAGAAAAATTAGATACATCAGGTACTTTAATATCAGAAAATGCAAAACTTTGTGGGGTTTTGTCAGTAGATTATGGCTCAGATTTGACGAAATTACGTAAATTAGTTCTCGATCGACTTAATTCACAAGGTCATAATTTAACATTGTCAGATTTTACTTCAACTATAGAGCCATTAGAAAAATTATTTGCAATTGTAGATCATTCTAGAGCATTAGCCTTTATGTTTGGAGATGGAATTGTGCCTAGCAATGTCAAAGCAGGTTATTTGGCTAGAATGGTATTGAGGCGTACAGTTTTATTATCAAAAGACATAGGAGTTCCAGACATTTTACCTGAAATGGTACAGAACCATATAGATAATTTTTCACTTACCTATCCTGAATTGAAAAGTAATGAATCACATATACTAGACATGGTTAATTTGGAAATCGAAAGATTTACACAAACTTTAGAAAGAGGCCGTCGAGCAGTAAAAAGAGCTCTTGATTCGGGTGGAATAACCCAAGATAAATTATTGGAATTATATGATTCACAGGGGTTACCTCCATCAGTAGTTAGTGATTTTTCAGAGGAACAAGGACATTCAATAGAAGTTCCCGATGGTTTTCTGGCAATGGTTGCAGATAGGCATCAAGGAGAAACAAAGAATAAAAAGAAATCAGAGACTAATATTGCCTGTGAACCAACCAAGTTAGCTTTTTATGATGATATGGAGAAGAGAGAGTTCAAAGCGAACGTTACTTATTCTGACAAATCAAGTATTTCTTTAGACACTACGTTGTTTTATCCCGAAGGTGGTGGTCAGTTGTGTGATGCTGGTTTTTTGGAATGGAATGGAAATAAAAGTAAAGTTATTGATGTAAAAAAAGTAGGCGATGTAGTGTTACATAAAATTGAAGGGAAATTGCCTCCGATAGGTACACAAATTGTAGGGCTTATTGACGATGAAAGACGCTCAAATTTGAGTAGACACCATACAGCTACTCATTTATTAGGGGCAGCAGCAAGAGAAATTTTAGGTTCTCATATATGGCAAGCTGGAGCTTCTAAATCAATAGACAGAGCAAGATTAGATATTACGCACCATAGAAGATTAACAAGAGAGGTAATAGACTCTATAGAATCTAAGGTTAATACAATAATTTTAGAGGATTATGCAGTAACTACAAAATTCCATACTAGAGAGGAAGCAGATAGGAAATATGGTAATACATTGTACCAAGGTGGCGCTCCAAAATACAAAGATGTCAGAGTTGTTGAAATTCCTAATGTAGATGCGCAAGCTTGTGCAGGAACTCATGTGTCTTCAACATCAAAAGTAGAAGCAGTTAAGGTTTTGAGGACCGAGCGGATACAGGATGGAGTGGAACGCATAGAATTCTCAGCCGGACCGGCAGCAGTAAAGGCTGCACAAAGGGAAAGAGTCCTATTGGAAAAAACTGCAGAAGAACTAGGAGTCCCTATTGAACAGGCACCTAGCGCAGCCCAAAAATTTGTAAAAGAATGGAAAGATTTGCGTAGCAAAGTCTCATCATTAGAAAAAGAATTAGCTTCATTTAAATCTTCTAATTTAGAATACGAAAAAATAGGCAGTATTAATTTTTACATGGATAATTTAGGCGAAACCGATTCAGGTGAAGTGCAAAAATTAGTACGTAAAATCACATCTAGTGCGGACAATCTAGCTGCGATTGGTTTTTCTACAGGATCTAAAGCTTCAGTTATTTTAGCTAGTTCAAATTCTTTGAGTATTAATTGCGGTTCTATTTTGAAAAAGGCCCTATCTTCAGTAGGAGGCAGTGGTGGTGGAAAAGAGCTCTATGCTCAAGGCGCCTGTTCTGTTAATGATATATCCTTAGTATTATCAAAAATAAAAGAATTAATAGCTTGATTATTTTGTTTCGACCATTATACAAGAATTAATTAAATATTTTATTTCATTAGTACTTTTCAACCAATCTTCTAGTTCCTC
>PBGF01000022.1 GCA_002718915.1 Methanobacteriota archaeon
CAACCTGAACCATATTCGGATAACAATCTCTCTAATTGCACATCATCATAAGCATAAGACATCTTTTTACCCTTACTAACTTTATACAAAGGTGGCTGTGCAACATATACATATCCTGCATCAATTAATCCCTTCATATGTCTATACAAGAAAGTTAACAATAATGTACGGATATGAGCGCCATCTACATCAGCATCTGTCATTATTATTAATTTATGATATCTAGCTTTGTCCAACTCGAATTCTTCTTCCTCTTCAACCCCTGTTATACTACAACCCATTGCTGTAATTAGAGCCATAACTTCATTATTTGCTAAAATCTTATCAATTCGGGATTTCTCAACATTCAATATTTTACCACGTAATGGTAAAATTGCTTGTGTTGCTCTATCTCTGCCTTGCTTAGCAGTTCCTCCTGCAGAATCTCCCTCAACAATAAAAAGCTCAGATTCAGAAGGATCTTTACTTTGGCAATCTGCCAATTTACCCGGTAGACCTCCTCCCTCTAAAATTCCTTTACGTCTAGTTAAATCTCTGGCTTTTTTTGCAGCCTCACGAGCCTGAAAAGCTTGTATGCATTTAGAAATAATTATTTGTGCATCTGAAGGATTTTCTGCAAAATAATTAGACAATGCCTCAGTCATAATTTTATCAACTATTCCTTTAACTTCAGAATTACCCAATTTTGTTTTTGTTTGACCTTCAAATTGCGGATCTGGAACTTTAATTGACAAAATAGCTGTTAGGCCTTCTCTTACATCATTCCCTTCAAGTGCTGAATCTTTTTCCTTTAGCTGCTTTCTTTTTCTTGCAACACTGTTTATTGTACGTGTTAATGCAGTCTTTAATCCCGATAAATGAGTTCCACCTTCACGGGTTGCAATATTATTTGTAAATGTATGTATGTTCTCTCTAAATGCTGAAGTCCATTGAAGTGCTGCCTCTACTTGTATTTGATCTTTTTCTCCAGTAACGAACATTGGATTTGACATCAAAGAAGTTTTACCTTTGTTTAAAAATTTGACATATTCAGAAATGCCTCCTTCATAGAAAAATTTATCTGATTTGCCATTCTCTACTTCCTCTCGAAGATTTATAGTAATCCCTGCATTAAGATAAGCCAATTCTCTAAGTCTATAACGTAAAGTTTGGTAATCAAAATCCACGGTTTCAAAAATAGATCCATCTGGTGTAAAACGAACACAAGTTCCATTCTTATCACTATCTCCTATTCTTTTCAAATCCGTATCTAAATTACCAATTTTGTATGTTTGAGTATAGATTCCTCCATCTCTATGAATTTCAACTGAAGCTTTAGTTGAAAGTGCATTAACTACTGAAACACCTACGCCGTGAAGACCTCCTGAAACTTTGTAAGTATCGCTATCAAATTTACCTCCTGCATGAAGCTTAGTCATGACTATCTCAACTGCTGGAACTTTGTAAACTGGGTGAGGATCTATAGGGATACCACGGCCATTATCTGTAACTGAACAAGATCCATCGGTATGTAATACAACATCAATAGAATCACAATGACCATTCATTGCTTCATCAACTGAATTATCTACTACTTCATATACTAAATGATGTAGTCCAGCTTCACTTGTTGAACCTATGTACATTGAAGGTCTTTTACGTACTGCTTCCAACCCTTCTAATACCTGGATTTGGTCTGCTTTATAATCGTCGGATTTTTCTGGCATAATAATATTCTTTGTATAGATGGAAAAGGGGTTTTAAGTATAACTCACAAATAAGCTAGATTTTTAACATTTATAGAGTTTTTCTACCAGGCCTCCAACCTGCAGGACAAGACTTACCAGATTGAAGCGCCTGTAGTGTACGTACAGTCTCGTCAACACTTCTTCCAATCCAAGCTGGATTTACTGCCATAGATAATAAAATTCCTTCATCATTTATTATGAAAGTACCTCTCAATGCTTGGCCTAACTCTCTTTGAAGAACGCCATAGGAAGTTGAAATTCTTAATGAAGGATCTGCCATTAGAGGATAAGATAATTTATCAATTCCACCTTTTGTACGTGGACGTTCCATCCAAGCCTTATGTGAATTTTTTGAATCTGTTGAACAACCGATTAAAACACAATTAGCCTTCTCAAAATCTTTGATTCTTCGATTAAATGAATGGATTTCAGTAGGGCATAAACTTGAAAAATCTCTAGGATAGAAAAAAAGAACTGACCATTTCTTTTCTTCTATAATTTTGTTCAATGAAATAGTATCAAAAAATATTTGTTTTTTACGTGAATCAAACCTAACAACATCTCCCTCAAAAAGTGGAGCGGGCTTACCTAATCTAGGAAATGAATTTGACAAAATGATACCTCATTACACATATTTGGACAAAATGTATAAAGTTATGCCCAAAAACAACAAATTTATACAATATTTTAAACAATTTCTTTAAAAAATTATTCAAAAAAAGCTTTAATTGAAGAAATTACTTCAAAAACGTCTTTATCTGAAAGTGCAGGATGAACTGGCAGACTTAGAACTTCTTTAACCAATATTTCTGCATTTGGACAATTAGAATGATAATCTGCCATAGAAGGATAACTATACAACAAACTAGGATAATAAATTCCAGTATTTATTTCTCTTTTGAGTAAGAATTCCCTTAACTCATCTCTTTTATTACAACGAATAGTATATTGATGAAAAACATGCCCTCGTCTATTCTTTGGAGTAATGACTAATTCTGTTAATTCTGAATTATATCTGTCAGCTATTTCTCTACGTCTAGCATTAAAATTCGATAATTTTTTAAGCTGCTCGCGCCCAATTGCTGCAGAAATATCGGTCATACGATAATTGTAACCAAATTCAGTATGCTGATACTGTGCAGACATACCGTGTGCGCGAATAATTTTACATTTATTTGCAAATTCTTCATCATTCGTTGTTATGATTCCTCCTTCTGAGGTAGTCATATTCTTTGTTGGATAAAAACTAAACCAACCTGCTTTTCCAAAACTTCCTGCGTTTCCTCCCCAAGAATTTGCACAATGAGCCTGTGCTGAATCTTCAATTAGAAGCAAATTATGCTTTTTTGTAACTTCCAAAAATGAAGGCATATCTGCTAGCTCACCATAAAGATGAACTGGATGAATTGCTTTTGTTTTATCGGTAATTGCTGATTCTACTTTTTTAGGATCAAGACAGAAACCATCCTCTTCTACATCAACAAAAACTGGCTTAGCTCCTGCCATCATTACAACGGAAGCTGTAGCAAAAAAAGTAAAAGGTGTTGTAATTACTTCATCACCAGGGCCTATTCCACTAGCGAGCATAACCAAATGACCTGCCGTAGTCCCATTACATGCTGCAATAGCATGTTTCACACCACACATTTTTGCAAATTCTTCTTCAAATTTAGCCACTTCCGGCCCCTGAGCAATTATTCCTGAACGTAAAACTCTGTCAACAGCCTCCCTCTCTTCTTTACCTATCTGTGGACTAGCAATTTGAATCATATTTTCATAGTCACAAGTAGGTATTAAAAGCAAGACCCAATGAAGTTACGTGATTACATGTTTGAAAACACAAACTGGAAAGCTGTCAGCGCTGAAATAATGGGAACGTTTTTCTTAGTATTTTTTGGAGTTTCCGCATTAACAAACAATGTTGGAGTTGTAGAAGGATCAGGAGCCATAAATATTCTAATAGGATTAATGACTCTTACACTTACTCTTTTTGTTCTCGTTCATATTTTGGGGCCAGTCTCTGGATGTCATCTTAATCCTGTAATTACTATCCCCACTTTTCTTTCCGATAAAATGGATAGGGACACTACCATTGCATACATCGGCGGACAAATTATTGGAGCATGTTTAGGATTTTATTTATTTGATTTAATTAATCCTGGAACAAATAACTCTGTACTTGACGGAGACTCTGCACTATTGTTAGCTGCTGCTGTCGGAACAACTTTCTTTGTAACTTCATTGTTAACTACACAGGATCCAGCTTCGATTGGAGCTACTCTCTTTATTGTTTCTAGTACTGCGTTTGGTGATGTAAATCCCGGTGTTTCACTAGGAAACATGATTGTTAGTGATATCGACTTTGTATTCTTTGGAATCCTTGGATCACTAATTGGCTGTATAGCTGGATGGGCAATAAAAGAAAATATTATAGATCAATAATATTACAACAGTTGCGTAACTTCTTCAACTGAACGAAGTTCTTGGAAATAAATTTGTTCTATTGAATCATACATTTCTTCGTCATCTTTAATCAGAGAAAGAACTGCCTCATAACCCTCCGCAGCTTTCTTTTCTGTTTTGAGCGCTTCTTCAAGCATTACTTTGTAATCTGTAGTATGAACTATTTCCGTAGTGTCTCTATCAGTTACGGCTGTACCTCCAAGTTTAACAATTGCAGATCTAACTACATCTGCATGAGTATGTGATTCACTAGCTTCTTCATCAAAAAATGGCTTTAAATGAAGTCTGTGAATTCCCCTGACATAAGCTGAGTAGTGCGAATAAAGAGCTGCAGCACGTAATTCCCAGCCAAGTCCTCCGTTTAATTTTTCTATTAAGTCAGTGCGTGACATAATTCTATAGCGATACTAGGCATAAAAAATTTATCTAACTATTATTTATAAAATATTTTCAACGTGGTTGGACTGGTAATGTGGCAGTTCTTGTCATGATTATCTTCTGTTTTAGTTTTTCATCAAGATTTGTATTGATATCACTTGCAACCTTTGAAAAATCATAATTTGAAACGGAAAGAACGGAAGAATCCTCTTTAATTATTTCAAGTAAATTAGAGGGAGCTTCATCAAAAGAAACCCAGCCTATCATTTTTGTGTCATTACTCACTCCTGCTAACTTTAGTGCTTTTGATATTTGTCTTTGTGAGGTTAAATACAGTAAAACTTCTGTAGATCTGTCTTTAGAAAGATTATAGCCATTATTATGTGCTGCTAATGATAAACGTGCTGCTTGATGTAAATGCTCAATACCACATACGCTTCTTGCGTCAACTAATGCTAAATCTGGATTTACAAATGTTAATAATTTATCTAAATTATTTATCCTTAAATGACCACAACCTACGATTGGCTCCACAATGTCTAATCGACAGAGGAGATTATATAACAGGTAGCGTGGTCTCAAACATGGAGTTAGTATGAGCGCTGATTTAGAGGAACAAATTGCACAGCTTGAAAACAGTCTAGGTCAAGAACAACAAAGACTAGAAAAGTTATGGGATGCTTATGAGCAGCAAGAAAAAGATTTCAATGCATCTTTGGATAGAATTAATTATCTAGAATCTGATATTGAAACCAGACAAACTATGATTGCTTCATTGCAAGAATTGCTAACTGAAAGAGATACAAAACTCCGTGATATTGAAATTCAGAGACAGAGGCAAAGTAAAATTGCTGCTGAATATGAACCAAAAATTAAAGAAATGCAAGGGATTATAGAAGATCAAACCGAAAAATATGAAAGATTATTATCAATAACTCAGGAAATGGAAGATGAGCTGGATTTAGCAAGACAATCTCTACATGCAAGAGACGGTTGGTTTAATGCTAATATTAGTAGTCTAGAATCTGTGTCTGAAATAATAAAAGAATGGAGAAATATACAGGGTGGTAAGTTCCCTACAGTAAAAGAAACCAGTGGACCTGGAGGTGGCAAATCTGAATTTGTCTCACAAGTAGCCAAAATAAAGGGATTGGGGGCTGTAAAAGCTGAAAATTTATACGATTCGGGCTTTCACACTATAGGAGACTTAAAGGCTGCAACTGTAAATGATATTTCAAGCGTTGTTGGTTTTACTAAAATGAGTGCAACAAAAGTTGTTAACGGCGCTAAGAATCTTTAAATTTTAAGAAAATTCTCTATTACTGACTCATTTCTGACTTCAGGGTGAAATAGAACTCCAAAAAAATTCTTATCTTTATGTTTAACAATCTGATGACTATTATCAGTCTCAGCTATAACTAAAAAATTATCACAAGCCATAACCGATTTAGTATGCAGACAATAGGCTTGAAAATTGCCTTCACTGATTGGATTNGAGNTTTTTGTTCTAACTTCAAACANACCTATTTCTGAGCCNGNAATNACAGNGNTTCCGAACACAGAACAAAGAATCTGCATGCCTGAGCAGATGCCTAGTAACGAACCTGNAAAATTAGATAATAATCTCTCAAACAAATTTATATCTTCCAAATATTTATTNTCTTGCAAGGAGGTTCCACAAATTAAAATTTTGTCAAAAGAATTTATGATATCTACGGTACATTCTCTGTAATGAAAAATTTCATGGCTTACTGAACCTAAAATATTAGATATTGGAAGTACAAATTCTTTTTCACTTAGTTTGTCTGTACAAGTTGAAATAAGTAAAACTTTCATCCTAGATCTGCCTCCTTAATTTCAAACCTGCCTGAAAAATTGGAATAATAACTTTCAGACTTTGATATTTTTATCGGATTNCGGAAAAGAGGTGCATTNATTACGAAGGATTCATACTCNCCTCCTTCTCCAGCAGGATTTATTCTATAACTTTCCTGCAACCTAGACAAATCGCTTATACACTCTGAGTCAATTGAACGGCCTAACCAAGACTCATCAAACGGCTCTGCAGCTACACCTGTAATTATTGATTCAATATTGTTTGATAGAAGCTCTCGAAGAAGGGTTTTCTGTGGGAGTTGCCATAATGGATTAAAACACCATAAATTTAAATCATCGCAAACTGTTTGAATACGTACTGCTTGATAAACTGAAGCTAAGGCACCAGTAACAATGCCTTCTATACCATATTTTTCCTTTGAATGTTGAATAACCTCTTTCAAATCAACTAACTCTTCTTCTTTGATACCCTGTGTTTTTTGTAAGATATGTGCAAAACCCATAGATTCTGCCTGAAGCTTTGTCCATTCTATAGTAGGNGTATGGAACATCCAACTATCNTTGTTCTCCGAGGAGAGAGTTAGCAAACAAGAAATNTCGTGACTTTTGGACGAATACTGCAATGCCAAATAAGAGTCCTTACCTCCTGAGAACAAAACACCTAATTTCATCTATATTTTCTTTTAGCAATCAAATATACTTCACTTGATTGTTTACGAGACGCCTCTGGTGACAATGTGCGGACTGAACCAAATTCATCAATAACTGCCTTACGAAATTCNTGGAAGTCTGAACCTTCAAAAACTTTACAAACAAAGCATCTAGCCTTTCTTTCAGAAGCTATTTCCAAAGCCAGTGATGATAATTCCACTGANCGTGCTTGATCAACAGAATAATTCCCGGATAAATTAGGGCTCATATCAGATATGACTGCATTTGCTTTGGGTGCAAGTTTTTCTAATTCTTCTCTAATTTCAGTTTCTCTAAGATCTCCCTGAATAAAATGTGCACCTTTGAGGGGCAGAATGTGTTGTAAGTCAACTCCAATTAATTTTCCCTCTTCTCCAATGTATTCAAGAGCAACTTGAGACCAGCCTCCNGGAGCTGCACCTAAATCNAATACTATTGAACCTGTCTTGAAAATCTTACTACGTTTTTGAATATCCATCAATTTATAGGCTGAACGTGCTCGGTAACCTTCTCGACGAGCTCTACGTTGAAATGCGTCACTTCGGCCTTGCCGGCCTTGCCCTGGCATACTAACCTCCTGCCTTCTTTAGTGCCCACTTAGCTGCGTCGCAAATATTCCTTTCAGCACCTGTTTTTGTCTTGTTTCTTATTAATTCTAAATGTGGCTTCACCAATGTTGGTTTATTAGATCCAATATAACCTAATGCTTTCANAACTTCTACATGAACGTACCAATCTTCGTTTTTCAAAGCTTTAGCTAGTTTTGGTACTGCATGAAATACAACCATCGCATCCTTGCTCCCAATTCGACCTATTGCTGTTGCAGATGCTTTTCNTAATTCTGAGGATTTACTACCTAAACCATTGATAAGTCCTGGAACTGCATTCTTAACCGAATTAGGGTTTGCTAGACCTATTATTCCTATACAATCTGCAGCTCTNTCTTTCAAGCGATCTCCTGAATTAAATGCTGCAACAACTTCTGNAGCTAAAGAAACACAAACCTTTCCATTTTTCTTTGCAAATTCCGTNAGAATAACTATCGAATGATAAACTACTCTCCAATCTTCATCACCGAGTGCTTGTTTCAATTCCGGTAAAGCTACTCTGGGGACGCTATGCAATATTTTGGACAAAGATTCTTGAGTTTGATAACGTACATCCTTNTCATCATCNGATAGCATGATAAACAAATCTGCTATGGTATCACTGCTCTGAGTATTGGACTTCAGTGCAAGATCTGTCCAAATACTAATAACTTTAGCTCTCACATTAGGATAAGGACTATCTAATGTCGACTGAANAGCTTCCTTTATTTCAGATTTGAGAGAAGGAACTTTCTTTCTCAATTCGAGCAATGCATCAATTATGGCTTCCTGAGGTGAAGAAAGTTGTTTCGGTAAAACTCTCAAAAATGATTTAACAATAGGTTCCAACCATTTCTCATCAGTTTGAGCTTGAATTATTAGGGCCTTTACAGCTGCAGTCCTCTCTATTTCAGCACCAGCTTCCATAGTAGCAAGATTTTTCTCTATTTGTTTATCTAGAGAGGATGCGCTCCTGTTCTCTGCCCATTCACCCACACTTTCCTTCAAATTTTGAAATTTATCTAATAGACCCACAGTATGACATCAGGGATGATAGTAATAAACCTCGCCCGAATGAAGGATTATGCCTACGGCAGCTGAAAAATTTGTAAAAGATAATGGGGCGAAATTATACGACCGCGTCAAAGTAACAACACCCAGTAAAGAATACNAAGGAATCATAATGCCAAAACATAGGCTATCTGGAGAGCAAATAATTGTACTAAAATTAGATAACGGATACAACATCGGCATTTCGGTTGAAAATGCAGAGATGCAAATTCTAGCAAAAAACAAAGATAAAACTGAAAAGAAAATTGAGAGGAAAAAAAATGCTGACCTTGACACTATCTCGATATTAGGTACTGGCGGTACGATTGCTTCATTTGTTGACTATGAAACTGGGGCTGTCAGTCCTGCAATTACTGCTGAGCAGCTTGTCAATTCTGTTTCTGCNTTGGATGAAATAGCCAACATAAAGGCTGAACCGCTTTTATCATTGGCCTCGGAGGACATGAAACCAGAGCATTGGACAAAAATGGCTGAAAAGGTAGTTGAAATACACAAAAAAGATAATCATGGAATAATTATTGGACANGGCACTGATACAATGGGATATTCTTCAGCCGCATTATCATTTCAGCTTCAAGAACTATCTAACCCAATTATATTTACTGGAGCGCAGAGAAGTCCTGATAGGCCATCTAGTGACGCCCATCTTAACTTAGTGGGGGCTGCCAAAGCTGCAATGACTGATTTAGGGGAGGTGAGCGTTGCAATGCACGAAACTACTNNTGACAAAAACATAGCCTTGTGGAGAGGGACAAGAGTAAGGAAAAANCATACTTCAAAACGAGATGCATTTNGTTCAAAAAACGANGGNCCTNTTGGAATAGTGAAANAAAATNTTGANTGGAANCAACCTTACAAAGCGACTGGTGAAAAAACGACTATAGAAAGTGGATTTGAAGAGAATATTGGGTTNGTATGGGCTCATCCTGGTTTNGGTACTGAAGAATGGGAAAGTNTAACTNATAAGAAAAAAGGANTCGTNATTGCTGGTACTGGACTTGGACACATAAATTCAGAGTTATTCGNAGCTATAGAAAAGAGCTCAAAGGANATTCCTATTGCCATGACTTCACAATGTTTNTCNGGTTCTACAAATCTTAATGTTTATAAAAACGGAAGAGAATTNGCTTCCCGCGGAGTAATTGAATTGTATGATACTATCCCNGAAACTGCNTTGGTAAAGATGATGTGGCTAGCAAAGCATAGATCCGATAACATAGAGGAACTAATGTGTACCAATCTTGTTGGAGAGATTTCAAACTCAAGGAAGTTGGAGTGAGGTAATCTCTTTACACTCTGTCTAAATAATAATTTATGATTAATCCAAACTTCGAAAAATTAGCAAGCTTGTTAATTAACCATTCATGCTCTCTCAAAAAAGGCGAGAAAATACTGATTGAAGGGTTTGATGTACCACAGGAAATGGTAATCGCTTTAATCAGAGCTGCAAGAAAAGTGGGAGGATTACCTTTTGTAACATGGAAAAATAATCTCATACTGAAAGAATTGATATCTGAAACAACAAAGGAACATATGGGATTAATTGGTTCTGTTGAAAAACATAGAATGGAACATATGGATGCATATATAGGCCTTAGAGGAAGTTTGAATATTTCTGAAATGTCTGATATAGATTCAACTAAAATGGCAATTTATCAGTCAGAATTACTACAAAAAGTACATTTTCAGGAAAGAGTTGCAAACACAAAATGGGTCGTTCTGAGATGGCCAACACCATCAATGGCTCAACAAGCAAGTATGTCTACAGAAGCATTTGAGAAATTCTACTTTGACGTTTGCTGTCTAGATTACAAGAAAATGGACGAAGCAATGAAACCTTTAGAAAAATTGATGAACAAGACGAATAAAGTTCACATAAAAGGGCCAGGCACAGATTTAAGATTCTCAATCAAAGATATACCTGCAATAAGGTGCGCAGGTGAGAGAAATATACCTGATGGTGAATGCTTTACAGCGCCCGTTAAAGATTCAGTTGAAGGATACATACAATTTAATGCTGAAACACTATATCATGGAACTGTATTCGATAATATAAGGTTAGAATTTGAAAAGGGAAAAATAGTAAAAGCAACAGGAAGCGATGAAGAAAAAATTAATTCCATTTTAGATTCTGATGAAGGTGCAAGATATATCGGGGAATTTGCGATAGCATTTAACCCTTACATCACAGAACCAATGAAAGATATCTTGTTTGATGAAAAAATTGCTGGAAGTTTCCACTTTACTCCAGGAAATGCTTATGACATTGCTGATAATGGAAACAGATCTGATGTGCACTGGGACATGGTACTAATTCAAAGACCTGAATATGGAGGAGGAGAAATTTGGTTTGACGATGTTCTGATTAGAAAAGATGGAGAATTCGTCATACCTGAATTGAAAGGACTTAACAAAGAAAATCTGATTTAAATGAACCAAGATGACAAAGATAATGCAATTGCTTCAGCAGAACAAGCTGGATTGTATTATTCAAGTAACTCTGAAGCTGGTTATACTAGAGAGATTAAAGAAGAACAACAGATTTTTTTAGATTTAAACGGAAAACCTTTGAAAGCGAAAAGAGAACTAAAAAGATTAGAAGAACTGAGAATACCTCCAGCTTGGAAAGATGTTTGGATTTGCGAAAAGAAGAACGGCCATCTTCAAGCAACTGGACTTGATGCAAAGGAAAGAACTCAGTACATTTATCATCCAATATGGACTCAACTTAGGAGTGAAGCTAAATTTGACAAAATGACATCCTTCGGCAGGGCTTTGCCAAGGATTAGAGAAAGATATTTTGATGATTTAGCTTTAGAGGGTGATAAAAAACAGAAGTCTTTGCCTTATGAAAGGGTAATGGCTCTAATTGTAAGATTGCTTGATACTACGTTCATAAGAATAGGTAATGAAACTTCGAGAGATGATAAAGAAAAGGCTACCTATGGACTATCGACTATGCAAGATGAACATATGGACTTTGAACCTACTGATATAACTGATGATGATGATAAATGGTATGATTCACAAGTTGGTGGTAAATTTACGTTTATAGGAAAAAGTAATAAAAGACATGAAATTGAAATTAATGACGAGGAAATACCTGATTTACCTGCATTAATTATGATGTGTAAAGATGCTAAGAAAAGAAGAAGTGAAGATTTATTCTTATTTTTTGATGGAAATGGAAAACCTCAAGATGTTAAGGCCTACCATGTTAATGACTATATCCAGGACATCTCTGGCGAAAAGTTTACGGCCAAAGACTTCAGAACATGGGGAGGTACAAAATTAGCTGCTAAAAAAATAACTGAATTTAAAACGAAGGATGACAAGAAGCAGCGTAAAAAAAATATAACTAAAATGGTAAAAGATGTGGCCAAAATATTAGGTAATACTCCTGCAGTTTGTAGAGGCTCATACATTCATCCAAGATTCATTAATGATTATCTAAGAGGTTCTTTCTTTAGGCTGTGGAAGGAAACCTTAGGAGAGCAAATGTATCCTTTAACTGAAAACGAAAGTCACGTTATTAGATACTTAGAAAATAGTTAAGTTTAAACACCCTTTATCAATAGTGATTTATGGCACTTAGTGATTTAGATACAAACGACAAAAAAGTTTACGATTATCTGAAAGCAAATGATTTTGTGAAAAAACCATGGTCAACTAAGAAAGCTGCTGAGGCTCTGAAAATGAAAGAGGACGACGTGTATATTTCACTTTCAAATTTAGCTGAATATATGAAAAACAACATTCATATACATTATAGAGATGGATCAATTCGTATAGGTGCCAATTAACTGCTCAAAGTAAAGAGCTGCCAATCTCCTTTACCATCTAAGTAACCTAATCTCACACCACAGTCTATCCATCCATGGGCATAATTGACTGCTGCAAATGCATCATCACCTTTTCCTTCTTCTAAGAAAAATTGAGCATCAGAATGATATGCTTTCACCATTACAAGAATATCCTCAGCTTTGGAATAATCCTCACTTCCCGGTTCACCAATAATAGATACTTTCTCCATAGCTTTAGCTGTTAAATCTAAATATTTGCTTATTCTTTCACTAGTCACAGAAAACTTAGCCATAATTGGTGAAAGATTGTGGTCTTAATCTTTATTGATTAGGAAAACTAATTTATTAAGCGCCATTATCACTAGATTATGAAAAGTAGACTTGGGAGAAATCTTGGATTGATTTTTTCGACAGTTATCCTAAGTGTAATCTTCATACTTTCCTATGCGTCTGCAGAAGAAGAAACGCTGCAAGAATCAATACCCATACATATGAATTTTAAAGAAAGTGCTCGTTTCTCTCCTGAAACCTCAGGCGATCCTGAAAAAATAGCAATGGAAGAAAAATATTCATCACATGAACAGAATCCTGGTGCTGGCACGCCTGCTGATACTAGAAACAAAGGTGACTGGACAAGTATGGGTGAATGGGAAAGTGACAAAGTTCTTTTTGATATCACTTTGAGTGAGATTGTTTTCAACTTATGGTGGGTCGAGGATCCTGATGATACTGATTACGATGCTGCCCTTGATTTGAGATGGACTATATATTTAGATGGAAGTGAAATATATCAATACACTGATGAGGAAGGTTATGCCTGTGAACAAACTCGCGATGAGCCTTGTGAATATGTAAAAGAAGCAGGTGGTAATTTTCCAAGCACTGATTTGATTAAAGGTCAAGTTATTTCATTAGAAGTTGAAATGAAATCTTTTCAGGCAATTTACATTTATTATGACAATATGAGCCGAGATTCAGGAATGAAAGTGACTGCAAATGCAATCATATTTGGAAACACGATAATTAATGGACAAACTATTTCTTTTGAGTTTGTCGAGGCCTGGCCAACCAATTGTAACGAGGCTGTTGAAGGCAATTTCATAACACTAATAGTAAGTGGTGTAGAATTAGATAATAATCAACAAGAAAATGGATATCCGCAAGTTGGAGAGGGTGGGACTTATTCCATAAATGAAACCGAATTTAAGTCAGATAGAGTAACTTGGTTCATTGATGATGAATATGCAAAATTAGATCAATCAGCTATAAGTTTTTCATATGGAAGAAAGGATTCATCAACGACCGAGCCAGTTAACATAAATGTTGCAGACAAATTGATAATCATGTCAGATTCAACTGACGATAGTGCACTACCTGTTCCTGGATTCAACTTAATTTTTGCCATAATATCGCTAGTTCTAGTGACTAAACTAAGAAGAGAAGTTTAATAAAACGAACCGGATGGGAAGGGCCCATGAGACGAGTCTCAGCTTTAATCGCTATAGCAATTGCTGCTATTTTTGCCATGTCTTTCAGTACATCTGCTGAGGAACCTACTTTCGAGGCTCCTGAACTTGAACTTAAATTTAATTTGAAAGAAGAAAATGATGGTCTATCACCGCAAAATAAGTTACCTGGTGAACCTGAAGCAACAAGGACTGTGATAGCACAATCGGATAATTATATTGTTGTAGAAGCTGGAAGAGAGACTGTTGCTGTCGGAAGCTGGACTAGTGAACCTGTAGAATTCGATATTTCAATATCAATAACTTCATTTGATATTTGGTGGGAAAGTATGGAAAGTAGCAGCAATGATGACTGCTATTGGACTATTGAAATCAACCATAATGATCAAAGTGTAAGTGAAGATGAAAGTGATTGTACCCACGGCGGTGGTGAAGTTGCAAAAGGAAATCATGGTCTAAGCACAACCATTGACTTGTTAGCTGGAGATACCTTCGGAATTGATTTATCATTGACAAGCTGGGAAGACGTGAAAGTTTACTATGATAATTTAACTTATGACAGTGGACTTAATGTAAGGGCCACCCATTTACTTTTCTTCGGGAGCACATGGAGTGGAACGAATGTAAATCTTGAATTTGCTGAGGCTTGGAAGACTAATTGGGATACCAACCTTGATGGTGACTTCATTATGCTCATGGGTGAAGAAGGTTACATGGCCGATAATTCATTAGCTGTCGTAAGCTCAGGTAATGAATATGAATTAAAAGGAAATAACAGCACCGTAATCAATGTGGTTTCAACAATAATCGAATGGAAGGAAGTTACTGGTAATGGAATTACACTCATGATGGATTACACTACTTTTGATCACATGGCAAGTAACAATACAAATGGTACTGCTAAAACTGCAATAGTAACTGTAACTCTTGTAAAAGCCCAAGGAATACTAGGAGATGATGGTGGAATTTTAGGATTACCTGGATTCGAAGTAATGTTTGCAATTCCAGCCATAGCTTTTGTAGCTAGAAGATTTAAGAACTAAAAGAAAGCATTTTCTTTATCGGTTCTGAAGCTCTCTCAATTGTACGTTCTGACAACATAACTTCCCACTTTGAAAGATCCGAACCGGAATCAATAGCTTCCAATATTGGTCTTATTTTATTTAATGAGATTTTAGCCATGTGATTGCAACGAACTGAACATGCTGTAGCAAACTCCACTGACGGGAATTCTTCCATCAAATTAGAAGTTAACTCACACTCTGATGCAATAAATGCCTTTTCGAGATTTCCTTGTTCAACTCTTTTAGCTATGTCATTTCGAATTTGAGTTGTACTACCATAATAATCGGCTTCTTGGAGAACTTCTGGCTTACATTCCCAATGAACATACATCATTGTATCTGAATTATCCTTAGAAATGTCAAATGATTCTCTTATAGCAATTATATCTTCTTTTGAGAATTTTTCATGAACCTCACAAACAGCCCCTTTTGCATCGTTTTCCTTTCCAGGATCCAATATTTTCTTTTTACCTTCTAGAACTTTTTCTAAATTTTGTGCAAAGAAAAGATCTGGGACAAAAATTAACTCATCTCCTGGCATCTCCATTGCAATCTTTTCAGCGTTTGCTGAAGTACAACAAACATCACATTCTGCTTTAGCATCTGCATAACTATTGATGTATATCATAA
>PBGF01000023.1 GCA_002718915.1 Methanobacteriota archaeon
CTCACTTCAGAGGCCATTAAAGGCTTTAACACATGTTAGAAAGGGCATTAGGAAATCTGGAATGAAATTCTAAACAAACTTCACTAAAAACTACTTTTTAGCTATTGTCTGAAAGATAAACTACAAGAAATATAATTCCTAAAACAAAAAGTCCACCAAGTAACATATTCATTTCTTTTGTTCCCTCTTCTTCCCACCTTTCACACGATTCACGATTTGCTTCCTTGTCTGCTTCACTATCACCTTCTAAACAATCTTCAGCACTTTGAACTGGAAAAAACGTCACAAAAATAAAAATTAATGAAATCGTTGAAAGCAAACCAACGACTCCTATTTTTTCTTGGCTACTTGCCATATTTCACCACATGCTTGAGTATTAATAATATTACAAGCGAAACATGAAGTCCGTTTACAAAACGAATCAAGGCTTTATTAACCCGTTATTCTGGACTGGAATGTGCGGGTGTGGTGTAGCCTGGTATCACTCAAGCTTGCCAAGTTTGGAACCCGGGTTCAAATCCCGGCATCCGCACCACCTATAATTCGTCGAGTTTACCAAGAATATCATCCATACCTTCTGCNTCACCCTCATCATCAGATTTTTCTTCTTTTTTCTTAGGTTTGTTCTCTGGATCATCTAGTTCACTGAGCTTACTCATCAAATCATCATCTCCATCTGATGATTCAGACTTAACATCATCTGAAGAATTCTCATCTGAGGAATTATCTCCATCTAATTCATTCAACTTGCTCATTATATCATCAACTCCAGATTCACCNGGGTCTACTGCTTCAGCCTCAGCCTCTACTACTTCAGCCTCAGCCTCTACTACTTCAGCCTCAGCCTCTACTACTTCANCCTCAGCAACAGAAGCCTCTGCTTTAACTTCTGGAACTATCTCTGCCTTAGCTGCATTATCAAGGTCTGCAATATCCAATGACTGCCCTTCTTTGTACAAGTCCACACGCTCAAATGCTGCTGAAGAAACTCCTGAAGCATTTCCTCCCTTTGATTCATAATCTAAATGAATGTTCAAAGACGCTTGTGCTGACTTTAATGGTTCGAAATACAACGTAACTGGCATTTCATCATTAGCTGGCACTTTCTTGATATCCACTTCTGTAACACTATACTTGAATTTGGGTTCTGTCTTAACTACTTTCAAGAAATCTGCACCATATTCTAAGGTNAATTTAGCTCCCTTAAGTTGCTTCTTTGAATAATTATTAATCAAAACATTAACNTGNACAAAACCTGCCACTTGTGTCCAACTAGANCGCAAGTTAACGGATTTCAATGCCTGAAGTTCATCAATCATCTCCTTAGTAACTGATTTACTGATATCCATAATTGGTTGTAAATGTTTAACCGTTCCACTAAGGCTGTCTACATCTCCATTCCAATCTTTAATTTCTGATTTAAATTCATCTTCAATTTTTGTTAATGATCTGCTCATTCTGGATCTTAAATCTCTATTAGCTTCTCCATAAACTACGGATGCAAGCATTGTATGTTTTCCTCTTTCAAGGATAATCTGATTTTCACCATAATCAATTGAACCAAGATTTCCTGTTGTTTGGAATGAATCTTTAACGAAATCATTAATCGCTGTTAACATACTACTCATTATGTCTTCATCAACCTTAGCTTCTTCATCCATTAAACTAGATAACATACGGCCATCATTGTAAATGAGGTACATCTCTTGAATCTTGTAAGGCGCATGTGAACTTTCCGAACCAATATCNTGCATATTGATAATTCTAGTAACTGTTTGTGGAAGAACTGCCTGAATCTTTGAAATTAATTTAGCAGCTTGTGGAATATGCGAATATGTAGATGCAACTTGCCTTACAATATCAATGTCTACTCCCATCTCTTTTAATTCATCAATAGTAAAGTTTTGGAATAATGTATCTGCTAAGGCTAAGAATGAATTCTTCTGCCTNGATGGCGTTCTCTTATATCTTTCATATGTAGAGTCCCAAACTTCTTTTACAACTTCTTTCTTCAAATCTTGGAATATTCCTGAATCTGCAAAGGCACGATTAATCATTCTTAATTCTGTGCTGAATGGGTTCATGTCTCCCCATCCTTGTAAAACATCAGGCCAAGTGTCGTGTGGGAATCTGATAACGCTATCATTGATTGGCAAGTAAGCTAAAACCAAATTCAAAGTTTTTGGATTCATTTTATCATCTAATTTTTCTTCTGTGTATTTAGACAATACTTCAACATAAGCATCAAAGAAATAATCATTACAATAACGTTCTTCCATGTGATCTGAAAGGAAAATTAATGAAGCTAGTGCATGAAGACCACCCTTGCGATATTCTTCTCCATCTTTCAATAATCTTTGTAATAATTGAGCAACATAATTTAGCATTCCTTTAACTGAATTTTCTTCAATGTATTCTTTGGTTAAGGTTTTTACACTTCTATGCATCATTTCTCTAACCATAGACCAAACATAGATTGGACTGCCCTCTGAATATTCAGCCAAGATTTTTACGGCTTCATCATTATGTCCAATACTCTGGAAGCCCATCATCTTTTCAATCATTGCTTTCATATCCAACTCACTGAACAAAGGTACTGTAAGACGATCGAATTTAGCCTGCATTTCAGTTGGCAATGCTTTCCAATCTGCTTCCCTTGAACTTACAATAACTCCTTTTACTTCATTATCAGTTAAGGCCTCAACTAATTCTTGATTTTCAGGTATATCATCATAAAATACACGAACTCCAAACATTTCGTGGGCTTTAGCGATGGTGTCTGTAGTTAGAATACCTACGGGTGCCTTATTCATCAACCTATCAAATACTTCAAACAGCATTACAGTCTTACCAACACCTGGCTCTCCAATAATAACAAAGTTCTTGTCTGGTGAACTGTTACTTATTCTTTCAACAAGTTGCTGACGGAAAGAGTCTAAGTGCACATTACCACGTAAATTTTCAGGTAACGCCCAATCTGATATTACCGTTGTTGGATCGTTTGGAACCTCGAAATATGTAGAAATAGTAAATCTTTCACGGTTATTATGTAAATAATCTAGTACTTCATCATTGTCCGGATGTGTAAGATAAGATTCACGGCGTTTGGCCATATATTCACCAATAATTAATGCTTGACCTTGAGCATCAGTTGGGATTTCCCAATCAAGTACTTCTGGTACGGGTAACTGCTGATTCTGTTGCTGNTGTGATGATACACCATCATCAACAGCAAGCCCTTCTGCGACAGTATCAGTAGATCTTCTCCTTAGAAGTAAAGTACCAACAACCATTACCATACCTACTCCAACACTAGCAAACAGTGGCAAATTATTGCTTAAATCAGCTATAGCCGTTTCGACCAAACTTGCACTTTCTGGAGCTGCCTTGACAACAATATTGTATTCTTGCTCACTGTAGCCTCCTTCTGAATCCAAAATTCTAACCTTTANGGTATGTTCTCCTGGACTTAAACTATTGGCAAAACTAAAGTTAGAACCTGTACCTATCTCATTNTCTTCACTGCATACACCTTCGCAATCGGCATACCATACTACTGATGGAGTATCTCCCTCTACATCAGTTACTTCAATTCCGAAGTCAATAGTTTCTCCTTCTTCAAATTCTAATGGCACATCTTCTACTTCAATTTCTGGTGCATTATTTTGAACTTCAATTGTTTGTGTTAATTGTACTTGTCTTAATCCACCCTCTCCGTCNTCAGCCTCAACACGGAATTCATAGCTTCCAGTTTTAGCTTCAACATCTGGATTAAAGTCAAACTCTACTTCGGATGTTATCTCATTAAATGTTACATTAGTGACGTAAGCANTCTCCCACTCNCCTCCATCAACTCTGTAATCTACANAGTAATCTAATTNATTACCNCCTGTGCTGTCATCATCTACAGGTACCTTAAACTGTGCTGAACCCATCCTTGAAATTTCATCATCTGTTAATTCAACCTCATCTACCTCAATTACTGGCCTGCCATTAATATCAAACATAACTATCTGATCCGGACTCCAAAGGCCATTTGTAGCTTTAATACGGAATGTAATGGTATGTGTTCCATTAGATAATGAATCTGTATCTATTATATTCTGTGAATCGCTTGTGTTGCCATATATGCGGCCGTCTATATCTGAATTCCAATAATATTCAGAAATTAGGTCTGTTAAAATACTGGTATCTCCCTTGATTTCAATAAATTCATCATCAAAGACAGATATTGGTGCCCATCCCCACATCACAGTTTCGTCACTTACCTTGATACTTTGGAAATAAGCATCTGGTCTTTTCATAACAACTAAAGGCATTGAATCAATATCTGATTTTGTTCCATTGTTATCGGTTACTTGCAGAGTAATTGTGTGTGACCCCTCAGATAAAGCATCTACAGGGTAAAACAATCTTTTCTCATTTCCAATTATTCCATCCTTTGATGATTTCCACTCATAATCTATAATCTCACCATCATCATCATTAACATATGACTCAAATTCAACAACGCCTGCGCCCGTCATGAAATCTTCATTATCTCTTGCAATATCTGAGATCTTCAAATCATCAATATTGCCCTTGAATAAATCACCACCAAGTGGAGTTTGACCTACAACTACTACAGCTTCTGANAANTCAACANCNCCAGANTANNCTNTTTCAGCTACANGTTCATTATCTATCCANAATTCNACATAATCNTCNCCNCNAACNACTNCTGCATGATNCCACTCNCCATCTGTAANNACTNTNGAAGANGTCAAACTTATTAGTTCACCATTATTTACTGTAAATTCAAANCNNAATGTTCCATCAACATACAATGTATGTCCCCAAGAANCTTGACCATCATNATCTGAAAAGAGAACCATNNTTGNAGNTNTNCTAGTCTTAAACCANACTTCACCNGTAAATTCNGGACTTGAAAGGACAAGATCNGTAGTCAATTTAGTGAAAAGACCATCGAATACAATAGAAGTNTCTNCANTATTTTCTGAATCNNCCCTACCTTCTTCCCAAACTGGTGAAGGTTCAATAGTTCCTAATGCAGTAANACCGGATGCTTCACTTCCTTCTCCTTCATTGAATGACCAATAAGCTACTGTATATTCATCAAAAATTGGTTTATCTGCTCCTTTTACAGCTTCAACACCACTGATGGATGAATTATCTCCTATTCCCTTAATGTAACTGATTCCTGCTGTAGGACGTAAGTTAACATAAATTTTCTGATAACGACTTGTATCTGTATCTAAATTATAGGTGTATTCTTCACCATCATAATAATATTCGATAACTGTGTCGACATCCTCAGCGATCCAATCTCCATCATATACTTCATTGACTAAAAACAATCTATCGATGAAACCAGCTGAATTAGTTTTGTCATTANTTCCGCCATAATATTCTGTTGAATATATATTGAANTCTCCATTAGTTACAATTAATTCTACGTCTTCTACAGGNCCATTAATTGTAAACATTTGAANATCTACATAATTCAATGTTTCAAAATAACTGTTTTCTGATATGTCTACTGTATTTATTTCAGTATTAATGAATGTATTATTTTGTTCCGATGAATCATATTCCAGATCTTTACTAGCTCCTGATATTGTATTATTTTCTACCAAATTATTATCTGCCTCAGTAAGGAAAACAAACCCAACACCTACATTAGTAATTACATTATCTGAAAATGAATTGTAATATCCACCAACCATTATGGCTGTTTTTTGATCATAATTATTACCATATGTAATATTATTAAATTCATTATTGTGTACTGTGAAATTATCGGCCTCATATAATTTAACACCCAATCCAAAAACATTATTACCTATTTCTATCTTAGAGCTGCCTGAAGTGTCAAGTCCCCAACCTATAACTTCTAAACTTGATGCATTAAAATAATTATTTTCTATAGTTATATCCTGCGAAGATAGAATTTTTACTTCTGATAAGCCATTACCTTCAAATCCATTGTTGGATAACTCAACATCACTAATCGATTGGATGTAAAGGCCATTCAAGCCATTATTGTATATTTGACTATTAGATATTGTCACATCATTTGAAGCAAGAAGACAGCCATAATCCTCATTATTATAAATATTGACGCCTCTCATTTCAAAGAAGTCCGATCCTGTTCTTACAATAACTCCTGATTGCTCAGACGTACTAATCATTGAATCTGTAATCAACATATCTGTTGAATTATCTTCAACAATTACATTAGACAAATCACTGTTAAGTACATTGCTATTCCTTAACTCTACGTCAATAGATTCTTGAATATGAATTCCTACTCCCTGTATATTATCAACATAAACGAAAGACAAAATCAATGAATCTGCATTAGTTGCTAAAATTCCGGTTGTAAAATTAGTAATTTGTAAATTAGAAATTGTTACACCTGATGATGTAACATTAATTCCTGGTACTGTCCAATCTGATAATGGTGGAGAGCCCATACCAAATGGCGGTTGAACAGTTATGATTGTATTTGTTCCAGAACCTGACAGTGTCAATCCAGTCAGAAGGTCACCATCATTATTGGTATCAATAATTATGTTTTCGTTAAATGTACCTGCTGACAAAATAATCTCATCGCCTGCTGAAGCATTATCTATTGCTCTCTGAATATAATTGTAGCCAATTTGGCTATCTACATTATAGACTCTAAAGACTGGAATGTCTACATCTATAGTAGCAGATTCATCAAATACATCATTATCAGACAGGAACCAATCTCCATATCTTATCTTAAGATATGTAGTATTCTCAATTCCAGTACTGCTTCCATCATATACTTTGTATATTGCAAGAATATCATGGATATAACCATCTGAATCGGTTTTATCATCACTTCCACCAAANTAATCAGTTGAATAAATTACCGTATCTCCATCCCAGACTTTCAAATCTGCATCTTCTAGCCCTGAGCCTTCACTTGTAACATTAATACTGAAATAATTCTTTAGATATAACGAGGATTCTGAATTACAAATTACAAAATCAAATTCAGATCCAATTGCAGAGATGTTAACTGAATTTTGAAGATTAATAGTATTAACATCTTGACCACTTGAATCACTACTTATTTGACCTAATAAATTGTTGTCTGAATTTACAAGCTTTAGGACACCTATTGGAACACTTGAGTCTTCTATTGAACCCGAATTATTAACTATTCTATTATTTGTAGAACCTTCAGAATATCCTGTATTGGTTAACTCAATGTCACTNATTTGAGCATCCAATATTCTATTTCCTTCAATATAATTATCCTCTGAACTGGTTAATACAACTCCATANTCTACATCATCAATCAAANTATTTACTACNTCATTTCCTGTTGTATCGTCAAGAAGTATACCGACAAAAGAATGTGTAACTTTGTTAAATCTTAAATCATTATCATTTGAAAGTACTTTAATTCCTGAAGACGTGAATAAATCTTCTTCTTCAAATGAACCTGTAATATTTAATCCCCACAACTTGATTTCTGCCTTAGAAATTGTAACTGCCACTCCATTATCTTGTGCATCTATTATAACTTCTTCATTTAATTGATTAGCATAAGGTCCTCTTAATGTAATCTTTTGAACATTAAGAACTACATTCTCATAATATGTTCCATTTGAAACAATTATAATGTCAGATTGACCTGCATTGTTTATAGAAGTTTGAATATGGTAAGATTCTTCTCCTGTATTAATGTTCTTAACTCTCAAATCAGGAACAAATACTGTCAAATATGTATTCTCTGAAGCTTCCATTAGAGATGAATAAATCCAATCAACGTATCTTACTGTAATTGTTGTCAAAATCTCATCTGGGGATGAACTGCCATTGTATTCCTCTATAGGTGCAAGGAAACTTGGAATATTACCGAAATCATCAGTTACTGGATCCGTACCTTCGAAATATTCAGAAGCATAAAATATTTCTGAATTATATTCTGCTTTAACGTCATTTCCAGACATATTGCCTTCTGAATTTTCTGTTTTAACACTTACATAGTCCATCAGAATAAATTGGCCATTATTTTGTACTTCAATAGTAGTGAAAGTGTTATCGTAACCTCTATTATTCCTTTGATAACCACTTCCTCCAATGTAGATATCTTCATCGTCTGAATCTGTAATTATATTACTTGAGAAGTAATTATCTGAACTAGATTTATATATTTTTATCCCACTTTCAGAGGATTCCGAAATGTTATTATTACTTATAATTTGATTATTTGAATCTTCTAAAAGTATTCCACTTTCTTCAAATATATTATTAGTTAAAGAATTGTAGCCACCAGCATCATAAAATTGGAAATAATCATCATTAGCNACAAACTTATTATCTCTAATAATGTTGTAAAAAGATTGTGTTACTGTTACAGGATAATCATCATTTCCGATAAATGTATTATTATGTATAGTTGAATTGCCTGTATCTTCTAAATAAAGAGAAATATCAGAATTATAACTCAAATCATTCGAAAATATTTCATTCTCACTTGCTGAATCTGAATGTATTCCATAACCTGAATTATTATTAATATTATTAAACTTAATTACGTTATTTTCAGCTAAATTAATTAACACTCCACTTTGAGTACTGTCACTTATGTCATTAGACTCAATTGAAGCATCTTCACAGTCTTCTCCTAACTCTATTCCAACATTATTGTCACTAAATGAATTATTGTAAACTATGTTGTTATCACCAGANAGTAAAATTCCTAGATTACTATTCGTAATATCTGAATTCTTAATTTCATTAAAATCTTCTATTGATTGATATGATATCTTGTTATATGATAATCGTAGATTTGCAAATTCACCATCTCCTCCTTCAACATAAAGTCCCGAACTAGATGTGCCGCTTGCAACTATAGCTAAATTGAGTATTGTAACTTCATTAGATTCTACTGTAACTGTATGGCCTGAGAAAGTTCCATTGATTACAGTGTCTGAAGTACCATTACCTATTAATGTTAATTCTTTATCAATTACTACTAATTCTCTGAAAGTTCCTTTCCATATCTTAATTGTNTCTCCATCAAATGATTCGGCAATTGCTCCATTAATTGAATAAAATAATTCCTCCCTATCTTCATTGTACACTCTAAAGTCGAGAACCGAAATTTCAATAGTATCTTCCACGTCATAAGTTTCTACATTTATCCAATCTGAATAACGAACTGATACAGTAGTAACTACTTCAGAAAGCGTTGAACTCCCATTATATTGATCTGTGGCTACAAGGAAAGTATCTATCTGTCCTGTAGAATTAGTTTTATCATCATTACCACCAAAGTATGATGTAGAATAGAGAACTAAATTATCCTGCTTAACTTGAATATCTGCACCCTCAAAATAATTACTTGAATTATCATATACATTTATATCAATATATAACTTAATCCACATATTTGCATCAGATGAAACTGAAATATCGGAAAATGTATTATTGTAAGAAACTGTGTCTGAAGAATCACTCAATTTAATATCTGAATTATCTGAATCATCAAATTCATTATTGAATAAATTATTATCATAAGCTGCATTATAAATGTAAACACCTACTAATGAATCATCGAATGAATTCGAATCAATCATATTATCGTGTGATTCAGTTCCGGTTAACCTAATTCCATAATTATTATCTTTTAAAANATTATCTCTAAAGGTATTACTGCTACTACCTGATTGCCAGCCAATTGCACAATCATTGAACGTATTATCATGAATACTACTATCTCCATTTTCATCCGATTCTGATTGATAAATTGCTGATTCTGTAGAATTTCTGAATTTATTGTATTCTACAGTTGCTCCGGAAGATGAACCAGTGAAATAAATTCCATAATCTTCTAAATCAAATTCACTGTTATCTATCAAAGCCCCTTGTGAATCTTCAATAAAAATTGCATATTCATTTCCTGTAAATCTAATTGTACTTATTGAGACATCATTAGCTGCATTTAGGAATACTCCTTTCTCAGAAGAAATAATCCATAAATCTTCAATGTTTATGTCATTGTCACTTATTTCAATAGCTGTACCCAAAGTTCCGTTGATAATTGTAGAAGTGCCATTACCTTTCAATGTAATCTCGTCACTTATTTCGATATTTTCGTAATAAGTTCCATTCCAAGCATGAATAATATCTCCTTCTTCTGCATTATCAATAGCTGTCTGAATATTATATGTTAAAACCTCTGTTCTTGTATTCAAAACTCTAAGATCTGGTACTGTTATGCTAATGGTATTGGATGGATCAAACGTATTTGTCTCAACCCAATCATTAGATCTTGAAGATACAGAAGTTGGAATTATTGTTGGAGTTGAACTTCCATCGTATTTCTTAGAATCAATCAAGAATGTAGCTATTGTACCGTTAGAATCGGTTTTTGAATCACTACCGCCGAAGTATTCTGTACTATATTTGACAGTGTCGCCTTCTTTAATCTTAATGTCAATTCCAGAAATATTCAATCCATTTGCATCTGTGACATTCAAATCAATATATGATTTAATTGTTAAAATAGAATCACTTGATAGTGAAATCGAAGAGAATACATTGCCTATAGAGTAAACTGATGAACCACTTACCAATGTAATATCATTATCTTCATTGCTAGATATTGTGTTATTCCAAATGTAAATATTTGAAGATGTAGAGATACTCAAACCATACCTTTCATTGTCGCTAATTATATTATTATGAAGGACAGAATCCTGTTTGTACAAAGTTATTCCATCTGCATTTCTAAGAACCGAATTATTTGTAATAATATTATCTTCATCGTCTGCAGATCTACCATTTACTTGAAGACCCCAATGGTCATTATCAACAATAACATTATCTCTAATTGTAGATGCATAACTTTGGAATCGAATTCCTGAATTTGTATTATTGTGTATTGAATTATTATTAATGTTTACGTTAAGTGCTCCCAAGTCTACATAGATGCCGTAACCTAATCCTGAATGCAAAACAGAATTCGTAATCTCTGTATTGATACCTTGTGCTTTAACCTTAATTCCTACGCTAGTCTGCCCAACAAAAGTAGAACCTGTAATTAGTGCTCCTCTGTCATAAACTTCTATAGCCCAATATCCTCCATGAATTTCTAGGTTTTCCAAAATTGAATCTGTGCCATTAATATACAATAATGAAGTAGTGTTTGATCCTGAAACTAACTTCAAATTCTTTAATGTTACGTCATCAGATGAAATTGTTATTATTCTGTTCCAAGTACCATTGATTGTTGTATTTGCAGTTCCATTACCAATTATCGATATAGATTCATCGATTACAATATTTTCATAATAGGTCCAAGCCCAGATGTGCAATGTATCGTCAGCTGATACATTATCTATTGCATCTTGAATCTTGTAATAGTTAGTTCCTGTATTTGTATTCTTAACAAGTCCTTTTGTCCAGTATGATTGTACAGTAATTGTCTCTGTATGAGATGAACTCATATCAATTTGCTTAGTTTTACCTCTTACACCATAGTGATACTTTAGTGTAGTATCTACATCCTCAGTAGTTGAACTTCCATTGTAAATCTCATAAGCTACAATTAGTTCTTCAGCAATGTATCCTGTGGAGTTAGAAACTGCTTTAGAACCTCCGAAGAAATCTGTAGCGTAGAGAACTGTGTCGTGATTAAAAAGCTCTATGTCTAGTCCAGAGAATGCATCACCATTTTCATCAACAAATTTTATGTTCAATGAATTCATTACGCGGAAATCAGAGTCTGAGTCAACATCAATACTACCTGAACCAAAAGTAAAATTAAATCCTGTATTTTTCTCAGAACTATCTAATTCTAAATCGTCATCGGTACTTCCTGAAACTGAAGAGTCTCTAATGTTGTTACTATCTGAACTAGAAACAAACCATATCCCTTTTCCGTTGTTATCATCAAATGATGATTTAGTTATATTACTATATTTCGTAGAAACAAACTTGATTCCACCGTCATTATCATCAACTGAATTGTTATGTACTTGAGTGAAATTAGCGAAACGTAATTCCACACCATAGTCTTCATTGTCTTCAATGATATTATTTGTTAACTTAACATGTTTTGATTCTAATACGAAAACTCCATTCCCATCATTATCATCAATAGTGTTAGAGATTATTCTTGCATAATCTGAACCTTCACCCACATTAATTCCAATTCCTGAATTAGCCTTGATTATATTTTTGTAAATAAATGCATTTGCTACTAATACAATACCATCATCTCCATTATTCTGTATTGTTGAATTCTCGAGAGTCGTCGATGATGAACTGATTACAATTCCGTCATCACCTGAATTCTTAACGATTACACTTGAAATGTCAATATTACTAGCACTTGTAACTATCCCATCCTTAACTGAATCTTGTACTGTAACATTAATAATATCAACATCACTTGTACTTACAACAATTCCATTATAACAATTTTTGAGTATTAGATTCCTAATTACAATTCCACTACCTGATGATACTTCGATACATTCCTTGCTTGTTCCATTTGCACTACTTTCAATTGTCATGTTCTTAATTACAATTGAATTTGTAGTAATGTCAAAAATTGAATCTGACCAAGTGCCATTAATAACAACTGAAGAAGTACTATTCCCAACAAGAGTAACACGTTCTGTAATCTCAATATCATGTTCAACATATTCATATGACCACAATTGTAACACATCACCTGATGAAGCTCCATCAATAGCATCCTGAATAGTAGAATACTTAGCTCCAGTATTCAGATTGTGCACCAATCCTTTTGTCCAGAAGTTAGGTACTGTGATCGTTTCAGTATGTGATGTAGACATATTAACTGAAACTTCTTTCGCCCTTACTCCATATTGATATGAAACATTGGTATAGACTGTTGTAGGTGTTGAACTACCTGTGTATTTATGATATATAAATTCAAAATTTCTAGATAACAAGCCATTACTATTTGTTTTGGAATCTGTTCCACCGTAACTAGAAGTTGAATACTCAGTTGAGCCATCACTGACAATTTTAACATCTAAATTCTCAAACCCAACTGTTTCATTTTGCATGAATTTTAATGTCAAATCATTGTAAATCGCAAAGTATGCATTTAGATGAATATTTATTGATGAGAAAGTAAGATTCTTTGCAGAATTACCTATAGTTGATTTAAAGAATTGAATATCATAACTGCCACTACCCGATACCGAAGTATTACCTAAATAATAATAATCTGAATGTTGAATTAGAATACCTTGAGTTCCACTATTGGTTATTGTATTAGCTTCAATAACGCCAGAGTTTGATGAAGAGCCTGTAACAGAAATACCTCGCTTATCAGAATCGGAAATTGTATTATCCTTGATTAAAACACGCGGTGCACCATTGAAAACTGTTATACCATCATCATTATCTACAATTGTATTACCATCAATTACTGAATCTGCAGCACCATCAAAATAAATTCCATCTAAGGTATTATTTCTAATTGTATTAGATTTTATTACCACGTTATCTTCAGAAGCTTTGATACCATGATTACCATTCCACCAAATATTGTTCTTGTAAATCTTGACGGCCGTAGTTGATGAATCACCAACCCAAATCTCAATACCATGAAGGTCATTATTAGAAAAGGTTGAATTACCAACCCATGCTCCCGAACCCTCAATGGAAACTCCCTTACTACATGTTTTTACTATCACATTCTCAATAGTGACATCATCTCCTACAACTTGGAATCCGTTATATCCTGCAGTATCTCCACAATTTTCAATATTAATACTACTAATTGAAGAATCATCAGAGCTCATTTTGAAAGCAATACCACTTGAAGTTGCATTAAGTGTTGTATTTCCAGTTCCATTACCAATTATCGTTATACTCTCATCAACATCTACATTTTCGCTGTAATTCCAAGCCCAAATGTGCAATGTATCTCCTGCAGATGCATTATCAACTGCATCTTGAATTTTGTAATAATCATTACTTGTATCTGTATTCCTAACGAGACCCTTAACCCAATATGAAGGAACTGAAACTGTCTCAGTATGAGATGTACTCATATCTATCGATTTTTCTTTACTTCTTACACCATAGTGATATTTGAGAATATTAGGAATCGTAGTAGGTGTTGAACTACCATCATAGACTCTGTAAATCAATGAAAAAGTTGCTCCAGCCTCTCCATTTGAATCTGAAACTGAATCTGTTCCACCATAGAAAGGTGTGGAATACTTAGTAACTCCATCACTTGTTAATGCAAAATCTATTCCTGGGAAACCGTCGTCATCATCATCCTCAAAAACAATTGCAAGATTAGCAGTTATGGTTAACTTAGAAGTGGAATCAACACTTATTGATGTAAATGTAAAATTAAAAGCTGCATTATCAGTTGAACCTTGAAGATATACATCTTTAGTACTACTGTCTGAAACTGTATTGTGCTTAATTGTATTGTTATCCGATCCAGATAATAACCAAAGGCCATATCCGCCGTTCTCATCAACTTTATTGAACGTTAGGTTACAATAATCACAAGTACTGTACTTGATACCTCCATCATTCTCCTCAATTGTATTACCTTTTACAGTTAATAATTTGGAATTGATAGCAACAAAACCATAACCTGCATTCTCTTTGATGGTATTATTGAAAATCTCTGTGGAATTTGATGCGGAAATAACTATGGCATTATCCTCATTATCTGTAAGATTATTATTCTTAACCTCTCCAGAAGTAGAATTCAGTAACAGATTTATCCCATAACCAGAGTTGGACTTAACTGTATTTTTGTAAATGAAAGCGTTTGTACTATTTTGAACTTTAATACCTTGAAGACCTCCTTCAATCGTATTATTTTCAATATATACTGAATTAGAATCTAAAATTACTACTGCAATACTAGAAGAATCTCCATCAATTGTATTCAATTTAATAACTACATTGCTAGCTTGAATTTGTATTGACTGACCCTCATTATCAACTAAATTATTACTATCAATTGTACTTCGGGCTCCTTCATCACTAATTTTTATTCCAGCATCTTCGTTATATTTTATTGTATTGTTGAATATATTTGTAAATATTCCATTATTCAAAATAGCTACATTGGAATTATCATTTATGGTATTATCTTTTATCGTATTGTTTGCAGACTTAGTTGCATCATTCAAAATATGTATGCCGTATTTACCATTGCCTTTGATAATATTGTGTACAATTTTATTCTTTGAAGATTCTGTAAGAACTATTCCTGAATAATCATTTGAATCAATTGTATTATTGTAAAGTGTTGTATCTTCAACTTCAATTAACCTAACAGCTCTACCTGTTGCTGAATCTCCATTATTCTTAATTGTATTATTATCAATAAATCCATCATCACAATTTGATGATAAGTAAAGAGCATCACCTAAATTATTCTTAATTTCATTCTGTTTTATTCTGAGCCTTTTTGAATCTGTAAGATAAATTCCAAATGTAGTATGATCATCTACAGTATTACTTGATATTATTGCATCATTTGAAGAGGAAAAGTACAATCCAGCATTATTATCTGAAGCGGTATTTCCTTTAGTAATTATATCGTCTGAATTTGACACATACAATCCATAATCTGTGTTTGAACTCAATGTATTATTGTCTATAATACTGTCATCTGAACTTGTTACTTTAATTCCATGATCTCCGGAGCTTGAAAATGTATTGTTCCTAATTTTTGCTCGATCTGATGATTGAACATATAATCCAGAATAATAACTTGAAGAAACTGTATTTGAATAAATCTTATTATCTGTTGAACTAGATTTTAAGTGAATTCCACTTCTTCCTGAATTTGTAATTGTATTGTTTTCTAAAAGATTCGTTTTTGACCCTGTAAGATATAATGCACCATAATCTGTACCATCATCTGAGGCTGAATTCAAAATTTTATTATCTTTGAAAGTTCCACTATCTGTATTTTTAATGTAAACTCCATAATCTCCATTTGAAGAATCTTTGAATGTCGACTTTTCTATTAAGAAACCATCTGAATCTTCAATAAGTGCAAGATTAGAACCTATAAATGTAGAATTTTGAACTTTTAATGTAGAAGCTCCATTCGCATATAATTCGTAGGTTTTACTATCTCCTACCTTCG
Source organism: Methanobacteriota archaeon (assembly GCA_002718915.1). Taxonomy (GTDB): domain Archaea; phylum Thermoplasmatota; class Poseidoniia; order MGIII; family CG-Epi1; genus CG-Epi1. The sequence goes on from PBGF01000023.1 coordinate 16,163, forward strand.
TATTGTTCTTAATTGTAACTCCAGAACTATCTGAAATATATAATCCATAAGCTGACGAACCTCCATATCCTGCATTGTGAATAAACACATTATCTAGAATTACAGAGCTACTACCATCACTAATTTCAAAACCATGTGATGAAGAAGCATTCTTGAAGAAACTATTCTTTACAGTTATTGTACTAACATCCTCAAATAAAATTGATTTTCTATCTGTTCCATTAACTGTCACATTAGTAATTGTTGAACTACTGGTTCCATCAAAATGAACTCCATTATTACTATCTGCCGCACTAATTGACAAATTTTGTAACTGTAAATTATTGTAACTGCCTGCAAATAGAACACTATCTGAAGAACCTTGCAAAGTTAAATTCTCAATTGTAACTGAATTAGATTTGATTTCTATTGCATTATCTGAAGAACCGCCATCTACTATTGCAGTCTCTGTCGAATTACCTCTGAGAACAATACCTTTTGTAACTTCCAAACTATTGTAATTCCATGCCCAAAGTTGAAGCACATCTCCCGCACTTGCTGCACTAACTGCTGATGAAAAACTAGAGTATAGTGTTTCTGTATCCTTATTCTCAATTACTCCGTCTTTGTAATTATTCGGAACTTCTATGTTTTTGGTCCCGTCTGAATCAAATGTGAATGAAGTAGTCTTTGCCCTAACACCATGTGCTATTTTTACTGTAACTGTGTTATCATTAAGTGTATTTGAACTACTATAATATCCTGATCGTACATATTCTGCTGAAGAAACATAACCTGAAGAATCTGTCCGTGAATCAGTTCCACCCCAGTGAGGTGTCTTGTAATAAGTAGTTGCACTATCCTTAATTTCTAAATCAACATTTGAAAAAACATTATCATCTTCATCTAATGTACGAATATTCAAATTATTATAGACATTGATTAATGCACTACTATAAACATTAATTGATGAATATGAATTACTAAAGAATTTTACTGCATTCGTTCCCGTACAGTAACAATAATAAAAATATAAATCATTACTAGTATGATCTGAAAAAGTGTTGTTCCCAAAGATACTCTTGTAACTGTATCTATTCAGGTAGATACCATATCTTTGGTCATTATCTCCATCGAAAGTATTATTCTCGACTACCCATTCTCTGGAGTAATAATGACTCCAAATTCCATCAGTTGATTGACTTTTGAATAAATTGTCTTTAATCAAAAAGGCATAACTATAGGTAGAACTTGTGTCTCCTTTGTAAATCCCATAATTATTATCAACAAAACGGTTGCCGACAAATTCAAGTGGGTTAGAACGTGCATTTGTATTTCCTGAATAATATAAATAAATTCCCTCTTCTGTGTTATTATGTATATAATTATTTTTAATTATAGTTCCATAATATGAATAATACATCCTAATTCCCTCACGGTAACCTGTAATTTCATTATTTTCAACTACCATGTCATTTTGCTGGTAAAAATACATTCCATAATAATGTGCTGAATCTGTGGAGCTCAGATTTGAATTTTTAATTACTACATCTGGACTATTATATACTAGAATACCAATATAACTATCTACTCGAACGTTATCTATAACTGTATTACTTGAAGAATATAAATTAATACCTGCATAGGACGTAGTTGCAGTACAACAACTAGTTGAATTCTTACTTTTTATAACTGCTAAATTTTTGATAATTGAATTATCACTAGAAGAATCAAATGCAAGTGCACTGCCCTGATATCTTGCATTAACTGTAGTTCTATATTGGCCCGAACCGATAATTGTAAGTCTTTTATTGCTGTAAACTTGTTCTTTGAAATGGCCTGGCCAAACCTCAATTACATTTTGACTTGCTGCATCTGAAACTGCATCTGAAATGCTATAGAATAATTTACCTTTATTTCTATTGAAAACTCTATCATCTGGCAACTTACCCGAATATTTGCCACTAGATATTGTCGCTACTTTAGGATCTTCTGTCCATGAATCTTTATGGAATCCAATATATGGTTTGAAACTAGTACCTGATGAAGAACCGTAATAAATCTTCTTAATAACATACTGATTATCTATCTTACCTTGACTATTGGTCTTAGAATCCGAACCTCCAAAATGAGAAGTCATGTAAAGAACTGTAGCTGTACCTAGTGGATCATCATATATTGCCTTAACTTGAGTGCTACTCAATTCTTCTTTAAAAATAACTAAATTATCAACAATTCCATCCATATATCCTGAACAACCTGTAGTCGAGCAGCGGCCTATGTAATTATATGAATAACCAGATCTCATGTAAGCTGTAGTGCCCGAAAATGAATTAGTAGAATCTAAAGTACCATTAACATAAATTCTCATTTTGTCTGAATCTTCACTCCAAGTTCCAGTAATATGATACCAAACACCTGTAGCCATTACTGTTGTTCCTGTGATTTTTTGATGGCCTGATGGAGTGCCATAAAAATAAGCTCCAAATTCAGGCTTACCTGCTGATGTAACGCCCAGATAAGCGTCAGCATCATATCTATAATTTACAATACCTTCAACAGTACTTCCTGTGGGAAATGAGTCAAATTTAACCCAAGTTGAAACTGTGTAATGATCATATCCATTACAATTCCCAAAAGTATTACAGTTATTATTCCGAGCATAGTCATTACTGCCATCAAAATTAATACCATTACCATATTTACCACTTACAAAACTTGCTCCGCTATAAAGATAGGCATAATGTGAAGAAGTCACTGTATCATAAGCCGCACAACAACTAGATTCATCCATTTTGTAATAGTTAACTAAATTACCATTAAGAGTCGTATTCATAATTATAGCTGCACTATTTCCATCTGCAATGAATACATCTGCATTACTAACGGTAGCAAACATCTCTGTCCCTTCCGGAGCCCAATTCACAACTCCTACTTTATTTTGCTCAACCCATTTATGACCTAATCTTTCAAAGTCTTCAGAATATGTGACTACTGATTCATCTGCAGCCTTAATAATCTTAACATCATCTACATACCATCCTTCATAATCATGCTCAGAACCATCACTACAAAATTTAAATTTCAGCCTAATATCTTCTCCTCTATAATCTGTTAGATTAAACCGCTTAGTTTGCCAACCTGAAGAATCATCCATAAATGCACCATCTGAACCGCAATCTCCTGTAAATGTCCCATCATATCCTCCAATAGGTGTAAGCAATTGCCATGTTGATCCTGAATTTTTAGAAATGTAAACCTGGCCTCCGTCATACATATCCTCTGTTTCATACCATGTTTTTATCTCTAAAATTCTAGTTTCACCAACGCCTCCACTTGGTAAAGAGATATCTGATTTTTGTTTAAAAGAACCTGACCAAGAATCAAGATAGGTATCTTCATCACCATCTCCAGCCCAGAAAGAGTTCGTCCCACCATTCGCCTTCCTGTCTGAATCTATGGTTGTATTCACCCTATTCCATACATAAGTAGCATTTGCTGTAACTGATATTTCTACTTCTTCTTTTTCTAACAATCTAGAATCTGAATCTATGTATAAATCATCGAAATCAGTGTCAATAATTACATTATTCCAACCATTACGGTGAGCATCGGAATCATAACCATGGTGTATGTCATAATTATCTGTATTTGTGAAATCTACATCACGGAGAGTATTATTCTCGGCCTCTCTTGTAAAAGATATTGCAAATTTTTCATCATTAAAATCACAATTGTAAACTGTATTATTATCTGCGCCAAAGAATAAAAGGCCGACATCTTCATTATCATTAAAATAAGAATTATTAAAATAATTATTACTAGATTGATCTACTTTTAATCCAATTTTATTATATTGTAAATTAATATCATCAATAATTATACTTCCACCATATGTTATCGTAATAGCTGCAACATCTGCACAATGAAAATCTCCTCCATAAATATTAATGTTTTCAGAGTTTGTAATAACCAAACCTTTATCGAGTGCAGAACCATCACAATGCATCGAAAGATATCTAAGCTCTACTTCATCTGCACTGGAAACTTTGAAAGCATATTTGTTATATTTTGATAATACATCATAAACTTTAACCTCATCTGCAGTTACTAAAACTCCAACATCTGAACTATCAGACCCACTGTACTGAACCTCAAAATACTTCAACTCAGCTTCAGCTGCAGATAATTTAAATGCAAAATCTCCTGCGCTTGCATTGACTACTGGCTTAACGAAATCTCCACCCCAGTATATTTTCTCAAACTCTGAGGCTGTTACGACATCACTCCAAATACTGACGTCGTCAATGGTACCATCAAAGTAATTATGTGGGTTTCCATCAGCATCATAATCATTTGCTCCGATATACAATTTTCCAGAAGTAGCATTTATGTTCGAACCAGATTCACAACTGTTGTCATCTATTTCTCCATTAATGTAAAACTTGATTCCTCCATCATAAACTGCTGCAACGTGGGTCCAATTATTTTCAGGAATTACTGAATCACTTGCGCACCCCCCCTGACCACTACCCGTACCAAATTGAAAATATACCTCACCGTTATTGTTAATCCCTAGCAAGTAACCGCCTTTAGTGCCGTCTAAACTTTTATAGTTTGAAGCTATGGTTTGGATAGAACCGGTATTGTCGTCCAAATTAATCCAGGCACTGATCGACATTGATTTATCATTAAAAGTAAATGCTGAATCATAATCTACCTCAACATAATCGTTTGTACCATCAAAATCAAGACCATTGCCCCATACGCCAGCACCAGTTGATGCACCTTCTACATCTCCTGGAATGTTATGACACCAAACTCCATCATCAACTTCAGAAGGATTTGTTTCATCTAAAGAATATTTGGCAATCAAATCACCATCATTACAATCATATAAGTCATCTAGATCAATACCATAATTACCACCTATCAAGGTAACTTTTTTGTTTACTGTAACATTATCATGATAAGTCCTAGATGCTACTTTGATTGTATCTCCTGTACTAGCATTTTCTACCGCCTGAGTAATATTTGTATAGTCTGAACCTCCAAACTTATCAACTGTATGGGTGGCAGCCTCTGTATCGTCTGAAA
>PBGF01000024.1 GCA_002718915.1 Methanobacteriota archaeon
ATGTTGTGGAGTATCATCAATGATGTATTGTAATGACGCATCCAAAGCTGTCCGTAGGAAAAGGTTAGATCAAGGCACTGATGCTGGCATTGATATTATGCTAGGAGGTTGCCCAAAATGTTACATGCACATGCAATGTATGCTTAACGAAGAACGTATGAACCCTGAAGAGGGGCACCATCATGATTATGAAATGATGGATTTAATGCAATTTTTGGTTGCTTGCTTAGAGGACGGAAAATAGTGTCTGATGTTGATATTGCCGCATTCGCAACTGAAGGAAATCGTGACTTACATATTTTATACGGCTCACAGAGTGGAAACTCCGAAGGTTTAGCAGAGAAATGGCAGAAGGAAGCCGCAAAGTATGGCCTAACTCCCACTGTCCATGACATGGATGGCTTCGATATAAATTCAATGTCAGGAATGTCCAGAGTTATGATTGTTTGCTCTACATGGGGAGAAGGTGAAATGCCTGATAATGCAGAAGAATTATATGAGAATGCTGTTGCAGTTGGAAAAATTTTGTCAACTACCCATTTCTCAATTTGTGCACTTGGAGATACAGGTTATGATTTATTTTGTCAATCTGGAAAAGATTGGGACAAAACCTTGCAAGATATGGGAGGTTCTAGAATTCATGATAGAGTTGATTGTGATGTAGATTTTGAAGATCCTGCTGAAGAATGGATGAAAGGTACTATGTCTAAACTTGCTTGTGTTGATAATGATGGTAAATTTCAAGCTGATTTAGTTGATGATATGATATCTTATGCCTCTGGTGCTGTAGTGGAATCTGAACCTGAAGCTGTTATAGAGGAAAATGCTGGAACTGCAGCATACCAAGCAATGGGAACTGCATCTCTGTTCTTTCATAAACCAAATAAATGGCTTAAAAGAGTCAAAGAAGCTGTAGATGATGATAGTATACCTACTACTGGAATAGAAAAAGCAAAGGACATGTTTAAAGAATTGAGAAAGATTACTCTCAAAGCCTTGCCGCAAGGAAAGGATTACATTGCTTTAGTTGATAATGAAAAATGTATTGGATGTACTCAATGTGTTTATTACTGTAATTTTGCATCAATAGATATGATTTCTTGGGATTTAAAGGCAAGAACCTCTCAATTCGAATCTAAGAAGGCGCTAATTTTAGATGATACGTGTGTAGGTTGTACTCTATGTGCATTTGCGTGCCCAGTAGAGGCAATAACTATGGAAAGTAAAGTTTAGAACTTAATGGACTTATACAATACCATTATTGTAACAATATGGCTAACTGTCATTTATGCAATATGGGCTGCTACTGCAGCTGGAGATCCTGGGTATGGACAAGCTGCATTTCTTATCGCGGCAATAGCTGGGCATTTATTTTTACGTAAACTTAAATCTGAAAGACCTATAAGGAAAGATGAAGGAATAAAAATACCTGAAGCTGAATTTCATGTAGATATTTTAGATGAAAAAGACAAATACGTTTTTAGTGAAAAAAGTTATAGGAAAATTATCTGGGTAAGTACAATATTATCTATATTGGCAATTAGCTTATTTTTAGAAGCTATAACTACTGGTAAATATCTTCTTTGGGGAATTATATCTTTAATTTTCGGGCTTATTATTTTCATTATTCCTATCTTTCTTCCGGTCAAAGATGATATTGAAACATTAAAGAAAAGAGCTGAAAAAGAAAGAACAAAGGCATGGCGCAAAGGTAAAGTTAGCCATGCGGATGAAGAAGAGTGAAGGAACTAATTGAGGAAGCCTTAAAGCAAGTTGAACCAAAACTTGAAGAAAGAGAAAAATTACTAAAATTAAAAGATAAAATTCTAAATGAAATAAATAATTTAGGAATTACAAATATTGAACCTAAAGTTGTAGGGTCTATTGCAAAAGGAACTTTTCTAGAAGGTACTGATATTGATATTTTTTTAGTATTCCAAAAAGGAACTAATTTGAAAAAAGAAGGTCTGAAAGTAGCGAGAAAAATACTACCAAATGGTAAAGAATTATATGCTCAACACCCCTATTTACGAGGTGAAATTAAAGGTGTTGGAATTGATTTAGTACCTTGTTTTGCTATTGATAATTCTACTGAATCAATCTCTGCTGTAGATAGAACTCCATTTCATACTGATTGGGTGGTATCTAATATTTCTGGATTAGAAAATGAAGTCCGGCTAACAAAACAATTTCTAAGAGCAATTGGTGCATATGGTGCAAATTCTGCAATTGGAGGATTCTCAGGTTATCTTGTTGAAATACTTTGCATAAAATATGGAGGATTCTTAAATTTAGTAAAAGAAATGTCTCAATGGAGACCTCCTGTAATTATAAACAAAGTAGATGAAGCTCCAGATTCTCCAATAATGATATGTGATCCTGTAGATGACAAAAGAAATGTAGCTGCAGGAGTCACATTGAAAGGATTAGGGACTGCAATTCTAGCTTCTAAATCATTTATCGATAAGCCATCTATGAATTTCTTTTTTCCTGAATATAAAGAAAGAGAATTTCAAGGTAATCTTACAAGTATTGTTTTAGCCCTTCCAAAAGGAACTGAAGAAACTGTAATGCCTTGGTTGCAAAAGCAAGGTAGAAAAATTTACAGTGCACTAAGCGATTTTGAACCAATTGCATGGAATGTAAATATGGAAGATGAAGGTTACATTGTTATTGAAACTGGAGTTAGAGAACTACCTGAGATCGTTTCACACAAAGGTCCTGCACCATGGGAAAATGGAGCAATTGAATTTCTGAAAAAATATCCAAACGCAACGCTCAATAATGAAAGATTGGAAATTGGTAAAAAACCAAAGAAAAGGACTATTGATGAAGTTGTAAAAACACTCTTACCTGAAGCGAAAATAACAGAAGGATTATGCCGAGGCGCAAAACCAATTCAACGCGTACCTTGGTTAGATTAAAAAAATATAAAAAAAGTTGGTAAATGGGGGGCCGGAGCCCCCGAATTACCTGCGAGTGAAACGAATTTCACTCTAATTTTGGCGACTAAATCTATGATTGTAGACTTATATCGTAACCGATTACGTCACCAGTAGGCTCGAACTTCATACGGAATGCGAAATCACTTACGTCACTTACGCTTTCCAAGTCGGAACCAGCTTCACCTGGGTGAACTTCAAATTTGTCACCTGGGCTTAACTTACCGTTGAAGTCGTTGTCAATGAATACTACGGCTTTACCCTGACCAGAGTAATAACCATAGACATCAGAAACTAAGGCATCAGTCTTAGTGTTTCCTTGTACATCCAATAAGTACCAGTGTACAGAGTTTACGGAAACTTGTGGGTTAATCTTGACGATCTGGACCGTCCAGACACCGCTTCCATCTTCGCTAGCTATCATACTGCCGGTTGGTGCGTTCTTGGTTGTACCACCAAGGAAACTGCTAGCCCAAACGTACAATACTGCAGCCAAAACCACCGTAATAGCGACCATCAAAATAACCGCAATTACAGGAGATACTGCCTGCTCATCTTTTACAATTCTTCGTTGCATTGTTGTGTCCTCTGACTTAAGTCAGACATATGGACAGTTGACGTAGCATATATACCTTACGTTAATTTATCTCTTCGCAAAACGTAAGCTCCAGCAACAGCACATAAAACCGTAATACTGACTCCAGTCCAAGCTAAAGAATTTGCCCAATCAGGAACATTTGAACTGCCATGGGCCTTAAGTTCTGGAGATCTAAGCATTGATTCATACGAAGACCAAATATCTCCTTCAGTATCTGTAAAAACAATGGTCATCAATGAATTGCCTTCACCAAGACTAAAAGATTGTGAAGGTGCCTGCCAGAAAAATGTCCAACCTTCTTCACTACTCTCTAGAATTAAATTATGTATGTCTACTTCAAACGCATCACTTGAACTTAAAGAACCATTAGTCACAGTAATATTTACTTCCGAAATTGCATCATAATCGCTAGCTGTAATATGAATTTCATATGTGTTACCTGTAGAATAATGTAAATCACTAGGTAAACCATCTACGCGGTAAATTTTGTCTTCAGCTTGCAATGTAGGCAAAAACAATGATAGTGCAATAATTGCAAGTAAACTTTTCTTAAGAGCGTCCATCTTAGATATCATTATTATTTTAGCATTCTATATAAGATATGCGGATAATTACTGTGTTAATCCTCTATGTTGTAAGCTTTCTAAAATTATTCTAACTTCTGCTTCACGAAGACCTAGAGATGCTGCTGCACCTTCAATAGTATAATCTCTATTATGAAGAATGTGATGTAGTAATCTTCTTTCATGATATGTACAATCTGCTTCTTGAGTTGTTGATATAATTTTTCTATTTAATTCACCCATTAATGCCATTAAACTTCTTCTTTCTGATTCAACTTCATCAATTGAATGTCTTAAATCTTCTGAAACTCTTGACAGTAAATCCATTCGGCCACGCGAATCCATTTTTTCAGATTCAGCTATAGCATCTAAAACTCTACGATTCTGATCAGATAAATCCGAAACATCAAAATCAGTTTCGGCCTTTTGTTTGTAAGTAGAAGGGCCTATGTCTATATGCAAAGAAACATCTCGAGATGCCTTGTAAACTCTACGATTTGGACCTCTACGGCTAGGTTCATCTCTTGATTTAACTAATCCATGATCTTCTAAAATTCTTAAATGCTTTACAACTGCTTGCTGAGTTACATCTATTTCCTTTGATAATTGTAAAGGATATAATCTTTCTACAGACAATAATTTAAGAATCCTACGCCTCGTTGGATTCTCCAACAAATAGAATAATTCGTCTACTTCATCGAATGACATATCAACCTCCGGTTGTATACCCTTTGTTGTAATGGAATATAAAAATTACTATTGGTCCAACAAGCTTTAACTTTCAGTTCTGATAGGAGTTTAATGGAGTATCGAAAACCTACTAAAAAAGTGATAGTTGAGGCAGTAGTAAATGTTCTAAAAAATAGAGGAACCATTGATACCCAAACTAAAATGCATAAGCTTGTAGTTGCACATCTTAAGAATGAAGATAAAAAATACAAACTTTCCGCTGAAAGGATGAGAATTGTTGCTATTAAATCAAAAAAAATTAAATTAGGGATAAGAACTAGATCGGTTGGCGGTGGACCTGAAAATAATGAAAATACTTTCAAAAGACAAGGTTTAGGATATGATCCGATGGTAAAAAGATGGAGAAGAATTAGGCCTGGTGAAGATCAAAGCGGCCATAAACACCATAGGGGTGAATTTGCTTCTCCCGGTCAACCATGTCCAGTTTGCATATCTCCATTGAAAAAAGTTCATAATGCAACGCTCTATGGTGGAAAGGTGGCCATTGGATTCAATTGTAAATTATGTGGATATTTGACAGGACACAGATGGAGAGAACCTGCAAGGTATTCCTTTAGTCTAAAAGGTGTAAATTAGTGGAAGTCTTTGATTACAAAGGCATCTGCTTGAAGAGAGATAAAAGGGCAATATATTTAGATCCATCAAGTGGAAGGCCTGATGGTGCAGTTAGTCATGGTCATTCTGATCATCTTAGACCAAAAACACACATGACTAAGCCAACAAAGGATGTTATGATTGCTCGTACCGGATCAAAAGATGCAACTACACATAATTTTAATGAAAAATTTAAAATAAATGATTTTGAATTAGAATTTGTTTCTGCCGGACATGTTGTAGGTTCTGCAATGATAAATTGCGAAGGCGTACTCTATACTGGAGATTACAATCCTTATGGAACTGTTACGGCAGGAGTTGCTAAACCTCAGGATTGTGATACGCTTATTGTAGAATCAACTTATGGAAAACCAAATCAAATTTTACCTGATAGAAACGAAGTTCTTAGCGATTTGCAAGCATGGATAATGGCTACTTCAGCAAAGGAAGGTGCAATTATTGGAGCATACTCCTTAGGTAAAGCTCAGGAAGTAATTGCTACTGCAAATCTAGGTGGAGTAACTCCTGTAGTTTCAGATGTTGTAGCTTCAGTTAGTGATATTTACAAGAAAAATGGAGTAAGATTAGAGTATAATACATATACTGAATTAACTGAAAAAGAACAACAAACTGCTGAGCTTCTGGTAACCTCGACTACGGCAGCTAATGGAAAAAAGAAAGATGAAGCTGTACAAAACATGAGGAGAAGAGGTGCCAAAACTGCAAGGGTTTCTGGGTGGTGTGCCTTCTCAGACTGGGCTTTGAGAAGTGTAGATGCTGGATTCCCTGTAAGCGATCATTCAGATTTTAGTGGAACTATGAAATTTGTTGAAGAATGTAACCCTAAACAAGTTTACACTGTGCATGGTTCAACGAAAGAGTTAGCAAAAGAAATTAGAAAACAATTAGGAATAAATGCTCAGCCGTTACCTAAATATGGCCAAGCTTCAATAGAAAAATATAACTAATCATGAACTCTGGAAAACTTATTTTGGTGAGGCACGGATTATCTGTTTATAATGATCAAAATCGATTTACTGGATGGAAGAATGTCGATCTAAATGAACAAGGTGTAGCTGAAGCTGAACAAGCTGTTAATTTGCTTGAAAGCATTAATTTTGATATAGCATTTACTTCAGAATTAAAAAGAGCAAATGATACGTTAGATATTATTTTAAAAGGACTGAGACAAGAAATTCCTATTGAAAAAAATTTAGCCCTTAATGAAAGAGACTATGGGGATTTAGTAGGGCAAAACAAAGCTGAAGCTGCAAAAAAATTTGGTGATGAACAAGTTCAGATATGGAGAAGAAGTTATGATATTCCTCCGCCTGGAGGAGAATCTTTGAAAGATACTGCAGATAGAGTAATTCCTTATCTTAATGAGAAAATATTACCTGAAGTTTATAGTGGAAAAAATATTATTGTAAGTGCCCACGGGAACAGTATAAGAGCTATAGTAATGGCACTCAAAGAATTTACTCCTGAAGAAATCCTCAAAACTGAAATTGGATGGTGTGAACCTTGGATTTTTGAATTTGAAAATAAAAAATTAATTAATTTAGAAATTAAAGCAAGGCCTAATTCAAAAAGTATGAGTAAATTGCCGAATTAACGGTGCTCTGACCAAGATTTAATCATATCAAGATTTCCTTTTGTTGCCGTTATTTTTTGCTCACGACCCCATTCGTCCTTGACAATTATATCATTACCAAGAGGCGAAAATATCATAGATGTAAAATATCCTGATTCTGCTTTAAATTGTATTTCAAGACTACGTTTAGAGCCTTCGCCTTCCCAAGTAACAGGATATCCTAAGTCATTATAGTAATCACTGACCTTTTTCATAAACCTATCACTAGCAGTCATTAATTATCCACTAAGAGACCTTTATTAATTGTTGCTTACGAGGGACATTTCTAAAGCCACCTGTCTTTAGACCAGATGAAGCCCCCTAGTGTAGCGGTCCATCATTCAGGCCTTTGGAGCCTGAGACCTCGGTTCGAATCCGAGGGGGGCTACCATTTTACAAGTTATATATTTTTGAATATTTTGAAGTTAAATACTCAATAAAATCATCACTACTAGGCTCTTTACCTGTAGCTTTAGTAATCAAATCTGCTGGTTTCAATCTAGAACCGTGAATATGGATATGACGCCTCATCCAATCTAATAATACACTAAATTCTCCTTTAGCTATTTTACTAGGGATACTAGGATCGTCTGCTAAAGCTGCAGCATAAAGTTGAGCTGCATACAAATTACCAAGAGTATATGTTGGGAAATAGCCAATAGCTCCCATAGACCAATGTATGTCCTGCAATACTCCTTTAGTATCATTTGGTGGAGTTACTCCCAAATATTCTTCCATTTTAGAATTCCAGAAATCTGGCAAATCTGAAACATTAATATTGCCATTAACCAATTGTTTTTCAATTTCATATCTAACCATTATGTGAAGATTGTAGGTTGCTTCATCTGATTCTACTCTAATTAATGAAGGTTTAACCGTGTTTACTGCTCTATGGAGTGTATCAACATCTAAATCACTTGGTAAGTGTGGAAAGCATGCCTTAAAGTCATCAAGATAATATTGCCAGAATTCTCTGCTACGTCCAACCATGTTCTCCCACATTCTTGATTGTGATTCGTGAACTCCTAGAGAAACTGCTTGACCCATTGGTGTACCTTCATGCTCTTCTAACAATCCTTGTTCGTATGTTCCGTGTCCAGTTTCATGCATTACTCCATACAAACATCCAAATGGAAATTCTTCATCATATCTTGTTGTAAAACGAACGTCATTTGGTCCTGCTCCTGAACAAAATGGATGAGTGGAAGTATCCATTCTACCTGCCTCAAAATCAAAACCTATTCCTTCTGCTACTTTGAGTGAAAATTCTCTTTGCTTATCTTCAGGGAATTGATCAATACTCAAAAAACTTGTATCTGGTTGATTTGGGCTTTCTCCAACTGCTTTAACTAATGGTACAATGGCATCCCTTAATCCGGAAAACAAAGGATCTAATTGTTTAACAGTCATTCCTGATTCGTAGATATCCAAAAGTGCATCGTAAATATTGTCATCATATCCATAGTGTTCTGCGGTTTGACAAGTTAATTCTACAGATTTCTCAAGGTAAGGAAGAAACTTACCAAAATCGTCTTCTGATCTAGCTTCCTGCCATACTCTTAATGAATTTGATTTATGTCTTGCCTTTTCTTCTACTAAATCTGCTGGAAGTTTGGTTGCTTTGTCATAAGATTGCTTAACTTCACGAACATTAGCGGCCTGCTCTTCAGTTAAATCTTGAGATTCTAAAGATGAAATAAGTTTCCCCATCTCTGGATCTGTTATTCTAGAATGTGCTTGGCTAGATAGAAAAGCCATTGTTTCTGAACGTAATTTTCCTCCCTTAGGTGGCATCATAGTTTCCTGATCCCAGCCCATTATTCCTGTAAGGCTACCTATTATGCTCAATTCTTTGACACGGCCTATGAAATTCTCATAATCTGACATAAATTGATAGAATGATGGGAGAATTAAAGAGTTGAGTTTATTCTAATCCATTATTAGTTAAAATAAAGCTCTCAACTAATTCCTCAGGAAGAGATCTGTGTTTCTTTAGTCTTATTTGCCTAAAACCTGCTCTTTTTGTTTTTTCTAAATGAATGATTGTCTTGGAAAGGTGCATCAATGATTTGCCAAAATAAGGCCCTATTTCTCCATCTTTTTCAAAAACTTGTGCTGAAATTAATACTGGATAATCTCCCTTTTCTGCTAATGGTTGAAGAATGGAAGTCATTTCTAAAAATTGACGAGAGGAAAGCTCCTTATTCTTAAGATAGGACAAACGAACATATGCATTTATTGTATCAACAACAATTAGTGATATTTTTGAATGTTTTTCTAATTTTTTAGTAAGTGTTTGATGTAAATCGGTTAAACTGGAAGGCCTAATCATTAATAATTTTGAAGTATCACAATCTCCAAATATTTGCGCCATTCTTTCCAATGATAAGCCTTCAGTATCCACAAATAATACTACATGATCAGGATAAGCCTTGATTGCTTCACGTGATAATTGAAGAGCTAAACTCGTTTTGCCTGTTCCAGCTTCTCCATATACAAGAGAAACTGTACCTTGCTCAATTCCTCCAGCTAAGAGTTTGTCAACTCCTTCACAATTAGATGGAAGACGTGGAATCATGATTCCACATTTCCGTGTGTCGTTAAACTACTTAGTGTGTTCTACGTCTTAGAATAGTTATAGCTCCAAGAGCTGATATTACTCCTAAGAAACCAAAACCTGGAAGACCACTCTCTTCAAGTTGCTCAAGTAACGCCACTGGAAGAACTTCTGTTCTGCAAGTTTCTCCACCGTCTTCATCAATTGCACAAACTATAATTTCAAATGTATCGCCTGAGGCAAATTTATGGCTTGCATTACCTGTTTGTGTAATTAATTTTGCAGTTCCGTCTCCAAAATCAAATGTATAAGTTATAGTGTCATCTCCTGGATCTGTCGCAGATACGGAGAAATCCATAGCTACTCCTTGTTCACCTTCTGAAGGGAAAACAAATTCCGTGAAAATTGGAGCTACATTCTGAACTGTAATCATTCTTTGTTCCACTGTTGAACCGCCATCATCATCTTTAACTTCTACTGAAATCAAAAATTCTCCATCATCGGCAAAGGTATATTGCACAAAGTTACCTTGCAATACTGCATCTGGGAAAATCCATGTAACTGTGACATTATCCATATCCATTGGAACATCTTCATATTGAACGTTAAAGGATACTTCATCTCCCTCATTGACATTCTCATCTAACATAAGATTCAAAATAGTTGGTGCAATATTTCTTACGAATACTTCAAATTCATATGAATAAATAGTATTTTCATAAGAATAATTAATATGCATTACATACATCCCATTATCTTCATACATATGACTTACTGATTTATCATTGTAGAAAATTTTACCATCACCCATATTCCAATAAAGATCGTCAACGGGTTCGTATTTATTGAAAAAAATGTCATAGTCTACATATTGCCCTTCAAATACAATATCTCTACCAGTTACGTCTTCAATAAAGAATTCTGGTTCTTCGTTAGCAGTAGCTAAGTAAAAGATTTCATAATCTTCGTCTTGCACTCTGATTTCACCATCTGTATCGCCATCAACCAGATGTTCAAGTACTGAATCAAATGTAATGTTACCTTCTTCATATGTGTTACTCCAATGGAAGGAAATATCCATCATTTCATTTGCTGGAAGTGTGAAAAATTCCTCGAAAGTGCCAATCATTTCACCACTTTCATCAAATATATCAAGAATTAGGAGGAGATCCATTTCATCTGAAGAATCTGTTGCTATAGCATAATTAACTGAAACTGAATCTTCTCGGTTATCTGAATCTCTGTCTTCTAGACTATAAGATACATCATCAAACCATGCATTGTGAGTTTCATTGCTTTCTGAACCAAGATATATTTCCTCTATCCAATAATGATCTTGAATTTCATCCGGACCGTTACCTTCATCATCAAACATAACTACATGGAAATCGTAATATCCTTCATTATTGGCATACCATTCCTGATAAGACCATTTTTCCTCATCTCCATGGATATACATTTCCTCTGAAATAGTATCTACTTTATCTCCATCATAGTATACATCAATATATATCCAAACTTTGACCCAACAATCACAACTTGTTGCTGGGAAATAATTAACTTCAAATCTGTCGTGATCTACTTCGTAATATTCATCCTCAAACCATGCCTCTTCTCCAGCCTCTGAGCGAACATGAAGTTCTATGTCAACAAATTGCCTTGAATCTTCAAAGTAATTATCTTCGTCATAAAGATTCAAGATGAAGTCAAATGTGCCATTATAATCTGGTGTCCAATCCATAAAGAAATAATCATATTCATCGGAATAAATGGCGCCTGAATCTGTAATTTCATCTATTTTCGTATTATTATCAAAGACTGACAATACAGATGTTACATTAATTGAACAATTACAAGTTGTATCTGGATTAAATTCTACTTCAAATGTATCGTCCCATCCATCCTCATCATCATCATGTGTATTCTGCCAGACGTCCTGAAACCATTCATCATTTGAATTTCCGCAATTATCAAGACATTCTAAATATGTTGTAAAATTGAAAAAATCGCCTCCGTTTGTATTTTCACCATAAAGTTGAAAGTTAAATGTGTAATTTCCATCTTCTTTAGGAGACCAATCCTCAGTTTCAAACCAGTCTTCCTCTGTTCCATTTATTTCGTGGTTATAATAATGATAACCTGCAAGATATCCATCCTCCTTGAAAATAGACATATACACTGAAACATTCATTTCACAATTACAATCTGTATCTGGATTATATCCAATTTCTATTGTGTCGGCTTCACCATTACCATCTTCATCATAGGTTTCGTAATCCCAGGCATCAAACCATTCATCAGAATCGCAATAATAAGATCCACCACCACACTCTAGATAAGCACTAAAATTGAAACTATCCTCAGCTTCCCATCCTTCAGAATATAAGTAAAATTCAAAGGTATAATTCCCTTCTTCCTCTGGAGACCATTCATCAGTTTCAAACCAAACTTCAGCAGTTCCATTTATTTCATGTTCATACTCATCCCAATGAACTAAAGAACCATTATCATTGTAAATTTCCATCTCAACATAGATCTCTACTGTACAATTACATGTAGTATCTGGATTATATTCAATTGTTATTACGTCATCTATTCCATTATCATTTTCATCATTTGTTTCGTAGTCCCAGTCTTCAAACCATTCATCATGATTTGTGTTTAAGCTACCATATGAATGCAACCAACCAGTCTGCATCAAATCGCCTGATGAAGTATCATTGTATAAATTAAATGTGTAATTTCCTTCTTCTACATCATAAAATAAAACTACAAAACCATCGCCATTTCCACCACTTTCATCATATAGTGTGTTATTATCCTCATAAAAAAGTTCGACATAAACTCCATCATTAATGGACTCATTTGATCCATTAGACCATCTAGCAAAAGCAAAATCATCAAACTCATCATCTTCATCCCAATCCTCAACACTGCCAAAATGACCTAAATTTTCATCAGAAGTTGAACTGTAAAATACAAATGTATGTCCTTCATCTATGTCTTCATCATCATATTCTGCAAACCACCTGTATTCTCCAGCTGTCATATTCTTGAATGATGTTTCACCATCATCAGTCTCTTGAGTACCAACATCAACCCATTGTGTACCTACTTTTCTTTCTAATTCAATACTTACATTTGAAACGTCATAATCTTCCATATGTGCTAAAAATGAAATATCGTTGTTGAAACCATCATTATCGTCAGCTAAGACTCCATTTTCAACTTGAATTACGCCCTCTGGAACAATTGTGGTCTCATAAAGAGAAATATTTGATTCAGAGAAGTTATCTTCATAATAATAATATCCATTTATGTCCTCATAAAGCCTAAACTCAAAATCAAAAGGTCCTTCACAATCGCTGTCATAGTCATCACAATCATTGACAAACCATTCCATTTCAAAAGTATCATTTTCTGTCCAATAAATTTCATAATTTTCGTCATCGTCGCCGACCCAATTACCATCTCCATCTGTAACTCGCATCTCAACGTAGATGTTGACGTAATCTGTTACGTTTGTATCTGGATCAAATGTGAAAAATATAATATCATTTTGGTTATCTCCATCAGTATCTCCTAATTCATAACTCCATGATTCAAAATATTCATTAGAACTTTGATCTGCCACACTGTATGGAATTATAGTTAGTACAAGGGCGAAAACTGCAGCCCATGCTAAGACTTGCTTGCTTATTGAATTTCTATTTTGAGACATTAGATACCTCGGACATCTAAATCTCTTAGTTATGTATTAAAGAGTTTGTTTATAATTTAGAAACTATTTCTCTCGTTATACTTGATAATGAATAAGATACAAAATAGGCATCTTCCCAGGGCTTCAAATATCCTACATCTATTACATATTGGAGAAATTCTTCCTGCATCTCAAGGCCTTTAGTAACTAAAGAAGTATCATTCTTGTGCATACCTTTTGCTACAAATTCAATTGGATAACCATCTCTATGGGGTTGATAAAGTAAATAATCTGGAATTATAGACCGACCATGCTCTGCTTCATTGATACAAAGCTCCCATTCTTCCATCAAAAATGCGTTTTCCATAAGCCCACTCCTAGCTTGTCTTGCCATTTTGAGAGGTTCTGTTGCTACATCTATAGCTACATCCTCAGGCAAGTCAGGCAATGCCTTCACTAATTCATTTTCAAACAATTCTTTAGCTCTAGACAAATACTCTTCAGCATCTTCTTTAAGCAAAATTTTGCCTACGGCTCTTGCCTGAAGTTCTCGTCCCAATTCATTACCTCCCAAAGAAGGTTCATCTGATTCTATAAATTTTCTAATGAAATAATCTCTCTTTTCATGATTCTCAAGAAGTGCATGACCTAATGCTGAACCACGAAGAATCAAACAATCGTCTGAATCTTCTTGGTCCTCTAATTGTTCTAAAAGTGGCGGACGGAGATGGTCTGGAATTTTCATTTTATTGAGCGCGAGGTTATTGATTCTCCCTCTTGCCATCGTGCCATAGCCCAAAGTAAATCTGATAATCTATTGAGATATGGTACTGCTAAAGATCCTTCAATATCACAAGCTATAGCTCTCCTTTCTGCCCTTCTTACTACTGTTCTAGATATATCTAATAAAGCTGAAATTCTATTTTGACCAGGCAATACAAACTCTTTTGGCAACTCAAAATTTGATGTTATTTCGTCAATAAAGTTTTCTAAAAATTTAATCATTTCACCATTAACTTTACTTTTTCCAGGTTTTAATTTATCATGTTTAGAAGGATCTGTGGCTAATTCAGCCATTAATACATAGAGGTCTCGCTCAATATGAATTATTTTCTCCTCTAAATCTGAGTTATCACTGCACTCAGTTCTAACTAAGCCTAAAATTGCTTGAGCTTCATCAACTGTTCCATAAGCCTCTGGAAGAACTGAATTTTTTGCTACCTTTTCTCCATGTAGTAACCCAGTTTGACCCTCATCTCCAGCTCTAGTGTAGATTTTCATTATATATGTTAATATAGTGTGAATTATAAAGTTTGAATTAATTTTTCGTGTTAATTAATATTTGTAATAAGGTTCCTTTATGTTTTGCACGTGCAATAAAATAATTCGAATTTGAATCAATTAATAATTTAGACCATTTTTCAACTTCTTCCATATTAGATTTGCCAATATTTTCATTACTGCTTTTAGCTTTTGCTGCAATATCTACTAAAGCCTCAAATGGAATTCTACCATATTTTCCAATATATCCTGTAAAATCTTCCCATGAATTATCTACTCCTTTTGCAAACTTTTGAATTGAAGGAGTCTGTTCTGTTAATTCTAAAGAATTATTTCCTTTGATTATATCTATATCTACTCCAGATTTAGCTCTCGAGCTCGCTTTTTTTGAAAATCCCCAATAAGCAAGGGCCACTTTTCTTGCAGTTTGCACAGACATTATTTATGGTTAGTAAACACGGCTAAATATGTGATTTGATGGGCGATAAATTTTATTTGTAAGCTGAATATCAATGTAAATGATGAAAAGAAAAAGTACCTCTTTTGCGATGATTTTTCTATTCTTATTTTCTATAATTTCAACAAGCGGTTGTCTTGAAGAAGAAGTCGACAACACAACTAACAATAATAATTCTAATAATTACAATAATGATAATGCTGTAGAGGATTCTAGTAATCAAAATACAGGTTCTTCTAATCTAGACTCGGATAACGATGGATATGATGATAATAATGATGATTTTCCAAACGATCCCAATGAATGGAAAGACTCTGATGAAGACGGGATAGGAGACAATAGCGATGAATTTCCATATGATGAATGTGCAACAAAAGATATGGATGGAGATGGAAAACCTGACTCAATAAAAGAAAATTGTAATACTTCTTTAGAATTAGATGATGATATTGATGGAGATGGATACAACAATACCCTAGAATTAAGTTTAGGAACTAATCCAAGAAGCCCATCATCAAAACCGTTAGATTATGATAAGGATGGATTGCCTGATGGAATAGATTCTGATATGGATAATGATGGAATGAATAATTCTGTTGATTTATGTCCAAGAGGCACGCCAAATTGGGAAGCTGGAGGTGCTGATGATTGGGATATGGATGGATGTAAAGACAATACTGAGGATAATGACGATGACAATGATGGAATTGAAGACAAATACGATAATTGTGACGAAACGCCTCCCACAGAAATCCCAAATGAAGAAGGTTGTTCAGCATCCCAAAGAGATACTGATGGAGATGGAATCGTAGATTCATTAGACATTTGCTGGGGAAATGATTCGACTGGAGATTCTGATGGTGATGGATTGTGTACTGATGGAGATCAGTGTCCTGAAGGGCCTTTCCTTTATGGTGAAGAAGTAGATGATAATGGATGTTCATATTTTGAAAAACCAATACCATGGAATAATGGTCCTTATTCTACAACATATATGGGGACTGTAGATGATTTTACAGTTCCACAACCCATTGATGAAAATCTAAATATCACTAATGATTGGGAATTTAAAAATGAATGGAATGGAAAAGACAATTATGTTTTTGTAATTTATAATCCTCTAAATCCTGATAGCGTTATAACATGGAATTCAGCAAATCCGGTTGGTCAAGCAACTGAACTAAGCGAAATGTTTGAAAAATCGCCAGATAATGTACATTATTTTTTTGGTTCATACCGTGACGGAGGATGGATGGGAGATGTTAGTTACATGTCTGGAAGAGTAAATGTAGCACTAACTGCCATGAATGAAGAAGATAGAGAGCATTGGAGCGATAGAGTTCATTACATTGCAATGGATGCAAATTTCTTAGATGGAAGTATTGCTGAATTTATAGAAGAAAAAGAATCTCCCGCATGGTTTTGTATAGATAAATTACAACGCTGGCAAGAAGTAGGAAGTTTCTGGGATCTTAACTTTAATCAAAACTTTAGTTGGTATCGTTTCCATTTTATTGCTAATGAACCAATTTATCTAAATTTTGAATTTGGTTTAGAAAGAGAATTAGCTGCGATGGAATATCACACAAGTGTTCCATGTCATGAACGAAATTTTGCACCTGAGAATTGTATGAAAGGTGAATCTGTAACTATTTTTGAATGGAATGAAGGGGAAGCTAACACCCATGGAGGTGGTTGGGGAGGAGGCACTAGTGTACGTAATGTTGAAATGCCTGATAATATGGAACAATTTGATTCTTTTGCAGTTTATACCTACGAAGCTTGTCAGGATCACAAAGGATGTAATGAATGGGATTTCATAGGATATTTGAATGCTTATAGCTCCGAATGTTCATTAGCTGAATTTACATTGTACGAAGAATGTGTTGGAGAAGTGTTAACTCAATATGCTACCCAAGAAGTTTGTGAAGGTGCAGGCCATAGATGGGATGCTGGTGATGAAGATACGACAGCCAGATGTGAAGGTAAATGGAATAGAGTTTGGAAAGCTGAAATTGGAAGATACATTACAGCCTACAATAGGGAAGGAAGATACATCTCTGATGCTAGTCCAATGTTGGGCGTTCTGAAAAATGAAGATATTAATGAATTTAATTACTGGCAACCTAATGCATATGGTCTTACAGTAAAATTGTTTTTCTGGAATGAAAATAAAGAATATACTCCTGTAGGGGCTGAATATTTAGCTGGAGCTACAAGAAAATTTAACCTTGAATATAATGATATTTTTGGTAGTGAAAATCCATTCGAATATAATGTTACTAGCAATACAGAGAGAGTAGAAATTGTAACATTCTTTACAGGGCATGGCCACAGTAGTACGGATGAGAATTGTGCTGAATTCTGTAACCATCAACACGAATTTACAATCAATGGAGATACTCTAGGTTTACTGGAACATCCTAATGGAGGAACTCCATATGGGTGCTACAATAGAGTCAATGAAGGCGTATCTGCTAATCAATACGGAACTTGGGTTTATGGAAGAGCTGGATGGTGTCCTGGACAAGATGTAGAATATAATCGAATAGATATTACAAGTCAATCTGATATTGGCACTAATGAACTAAGCTATCGAGGATTATATCAAGGTGAGGAATATGATCCAAGTGTAAATGATCCTGATGGCTACTTACCTGAAATTAAATTACGTATGTGGATTATTACTTACGAAGCTCAGTAATTATCTACTTCAGTTCTAAAATATTTGTAAAAGCACCACATTGAAACTGCTCCAAGAACGTGCCATAATGCATGACCTTGTGCAAGAGAATCGGGATCACATAGAACTCCATCTGTTTTACTTGGTTGCCAAATAATTGTAGCTAAAAAATAAGAACCAAAACCTAACCAGAAATAAGGTGTATGGGTTCTTTCTAGCTTAATATCTTCCATTTTATACAAGAAAAATGCTAGAGCTGCCCAAAGTAAAATTCCTTCAATCTCGTCTATGAAAAAATCAATTAGCGTTTTGTTTGGCGAAGTATAAAGATACAAAAACATAATTATCGAAGTAGGAACTAAGAAAATTATGTGAGGTTGCTTCTGATATTTGAGAGCTAATTCTTGAGATATCCAAACGCCAATCAAAGCACCCCAAAGGAAAGTAAGAAGACTGTATTGCCATAATAGGATTGCAAAAATCAAGTTGGCTCCTAAATAATAACTAACAAATTCTTTTTCAGACCATCTAAGAAATCTTGAAAAATTGTAAAAAACAGGCATTGAAATGTACATCATCATTCCTGTAACATCCAACCAACCTCCCCACCCAGTATTGAAACCGTGCATAGCAAAACTGCCCATACCTACTGCCACACATGAAATTCCATATAATATGAGAAACCAACTTCTTGTAGAAAGAGACGGCTTACCTTCGCTTGGATCGTATTGTGCTAACCAGAGAATATACATTCCAACAAATACAAATGCTAAATTTGAAATTGTGTTTGTGGGTTCACGAATCCAAGTTTCTCTAACTCTTTCACAATATCCTGAAGCACTTGTGCCTGTCCATTCCCAACCATTCAAAATATACATTAATCCATAAATTACAAAGATTACAGTTATAGCAAAGAATACAGAAAAGAATTCCTTTCTTTCTTCAATATATTCTTTATCGATCAAGCTATCTTCATTTTCCTAATATATCCGCAATCCTTGCATTCATAATCTGGATATAAATCTGGATTGTTTGGAGAAGCTCCATGCCAATGGAAACAATATTTTCCACATTTAACGCAATACGAATTTTGCTTATATCCTGTATATTGATGTGGCCTAGGAACTACATTATGCATTGATGCTTGGACGCCTATGGCTGCTACTTGTGGAATGCCTGCCTCAACAGAAGGCTCTGGGTCTGCTTCTACTTCATTACCTGATGAATATGTTACCATATCATCAACTAAATCAGCTTGAAATTTACCATCATTATCAACACATGCCAGTTTGGACATTGCTGCATTCATCCATTGCTCTGCAGGATCTTCAAAATCTACATCACAATCAACTCTATCATGAATTCTAGAACCTCCCATATCTTGCAAGGTTTTGTCCC
>PBGF01000025.1 GCA_002718915.1 Methanobacteriota archaeon
ATGGGAATCTCTTTCATTAATATAATCCTTGTCTACTTCTTCAGATAATAATTTCTTGATAAAACTCTGAGCAAGGGGGCCTCCTATAATTATCTGCTTTACTAATTTATCAATATCTGCCTCTAAACTATACAAGAAACCAAAATCATATGCTTGCTGAACATCAAAATTTTCGCCAGTAATAAATAATTCTCTCATTCTTCCAATGCTAATTTTTCTAGAAACATATGGAGATATAACTGCTGGAATCATTCCTAACTTTACCTCTGGAAAGCCAAACTTGGTTTCTTTATCTGCAATTACAAAATCGCATGCTGAAGCAATACCCATTCCTCCTCCAAAACATATTCCATGCAAATGCGCAATTGTAGGTATCGGACAATCAGATAATGAAAATAATAATTCTTGCAATTCCTCTGGATTCCAAGTATTTATATCTGCTCCAGAACAAAAGACTGAACCATTGCCACGAATTACAATTACTCTCAAATTATCATAATTTTCTACTTCCTCAAGTATAGCACTTAAGGCACCCATAATCTCAGAGGTCAAAGCATTCTTTTTCTCAATATTATTAAGACTTAGCGTCAAAACCTCTCCCTCATTCTCTACAATTAAGGGTATTTCATCTGACATACTAGTTTACAATAAAAATACCTGTATTAATAATAGTCACTAATTTGCATCAGTATGGGCTTCCAAATCATCTCCACCTGCAAAGGTAGATTGAACAATAGAATAAAGATCATCCATACCTTCACCTTCTTTTGAAGATACTGCCAGAAGATTTGATTCAAGAGCTAAAACTTGTAAAACTTTTAATAATTCTGAAGATAAAACTCCACTCATTCCCGACAAATTAGGCATATCCATTGCTAATTTATCCAAATTAGAAGCCCATTCCCTAACATTTTCTACTTCTTCAGGCTTAAGTAAATCACATTTGGTTAAAACTGGAAACATTGGAATAGGAAATCGTAGATGAGCTGCAGATGCAAGTAACAGTTGTGTAACAAAACCTTCAGGTGTTTTAGAAAGTAAGGGATCCAGTAACAAGACGATACCAGCACGTGGAGATAAATTTTGAACTAAGACTTTGGAAGCTTCTCGGTAAAGAAATAATTCAGTTTGTCCTGGCGTATCAACTAGAAAATAATCGCAATTTATCTCATCAATTTGTTCCTTAATCCAATCAAGCTCAACTGCTAATAAATCTGCACAAACGACTTGTGCTCCATTAGGCCCTAAACTGTATTCTTCCATTATTTGGGAAACTGTAAACTTCTCTCTGACGTCAATTGCAGCCTCATAAGCCACAGTTTCAGCTCCTGGGTCTAGATTTATCGAAACACCATCATATCTGTAGTGCTGCATCCATTCTTGTAGTGTTGCGACTAAAGTAGATTTACCTGCACCTGCAGGCCCCACGAAATAAAGAAGGGCTGTGTGATCCATTAAATTCTTCTACGAATTAGTGCAACCATACTGAATATTGCTAAAACTACGACAAGTGAAGGTGCTGGTAACAATCCCTCATCCTCTTCATCATCATCGAGATTTGCTACGTTAGAATCTCCAAATGTTTGCTCTTTTGAAGGGAACGTATTGTCTGCTTCATCTACTTCCTTTACTAAATCATCTGGATCAATTATTGCTACAAAAATGTAACTTCCATCTTTAACTGCCCATGTAAAAGAAACCGATTTTGAATCGCCTCTCAATAATCCAGTAATACTTTTTAGTGTTAATGTATCAATTGGTGGATTTCCATCTGCATAATCTGAAGCTTTGTAAACGTGCATTGCAACATCAACATCCAACTCAGATTGTTCACCTTGTGGATATCCAACTGTTACTTTAATTGTAGCTGAACCATCTGATTCAGTTACTTTAATTGCGTCAACTACTATATTTGTAGTTAATTTTTCAATAGATAATTTATTTACATATGCCAAATCATTAGTTGTATCAACATTTATCGAACTACTTACTTCAACCGAAACATTGTATGTATCTGTCCTATCTTTGTCAGGTATCCAAGGAATCACTATTGTTTGATTCGTATAACTAGCATTGAAATCAATAAATGCATACTGGCCACTAACTGAATATCCTGTTCCTGCTGGATAAAAACCAGTTGAATTTTGAGTTGCTAAACCTAATACTTCACCCCATCCAAANGTACCATCTANAGNTACNTTNAAATGTANTCTNTANGTACTTCCTTCNGGAATNTTTGCAANACCNACTTCAAAAGTNANTGGACAATTCTTTCCCNGCTANNCCATCTCCNANATCTACTNCCATATTNNCTACATATGCATCAACNGANCTAACTGCNTATGCNTTTTTNANTGCNTCATTNTTTAATTCNGGGCCNCCTGANCCTTCNGANATCTCTTGACNNTCATCNACTTTAATGATGAATCTNTANGCTGCATTTTCTGCAAAAGTNAAAGGAATNCTNACNTCTGTTGTTTCNNCCATANCTANNGCTTTNTCTACATTNATTGTAGCTAACTTAGANGTAAATGGNGANGAAGTNTANAATGTAACTTCAAGTTTAGTTCCTTCACTATCTGTCATATTNCTNACNCCNANATTNGCAATAGTTGCTGTAANNTCACTNCTNACTCCAACCATAGCNTANCCTTCATCATTTANNGGAGTNATNTCNACTGAAGTAATCTGAAGNTCTGGAAGNTTTTCATAAACNGTAACTACTTTATCTTCNAATTCATTATTATCTTCNTTCCATTCTANGATNNCATCATTTCTATCNACATATGCACTAATTGCATAACTTCCTAATANNGTAGGNGTCCAATCATANTNGAANANTGTNGTTTCTCCATTCAAACCTACTNNTTTTGGNTCATCAATTTGGAACCANTCNATTGCACCTCCATCAGGATCTTCAANTCTAAGGTNTACNTTAACTCCNTCNGCNATNCCNTCTGCAAGATNAGACTGNGTAACTGCAACTNCAAGTGTTGTTACTTCATCATCATATACTATNTNATCNCCTTCATCAATNTTAGCAANAATNAAATCNGGTCTTTGNTCTTTNAATTCNAANTATNCACTNTTNACTCTAAACCAACTACTATCAAANTCNCGNTTATTNGTTTCATTTGNTTCTTCAATNGACTCATGGCCATCNACNAATACTCTAACATTCCAAAAACCTGAATCTTGAGGTGAGGTAGTCCAATTTAATCTCAAAAAGGAATCATCATTAAATTCTCCGCCATTTCCTGGAATTGCTGGCCTAATCTCACGGCTTTCATTCACCTTAACCCAATTTTGACCTGTACAATCCTCATTTGGACATTTCATAACTTCTAAAAACATAACTAAAGGCGCTCCAGGTGTTCCTCTTGCTTCTCCTTCTCCTACATTTTCGATAGTGTATGTGAAAGAAACTACAGATCCTGCAACAGGTTCAACAGGCATACTACTCAATGTTTGAGGACCTGTATCCTTCACTCTAAGATCNGGTTGACTACAGTCTCCAACACACAAATCAATAGTATCTACATTATTGCTTAAATCAGGATCCTCAGTATTATCTGAATCTGGGTCAATTTCAACTTTCAATTGATAAAGACCATCCTCAACATCTGGTACAGTATATTCCCATTCCATTCTTTCTGAAGGNATTTCATCATCTTCTGGATCTGGACTAATGTATGAAAATGTTACTGGAGATGGATCAATCGCGTAAGGACCTTCTGCCTCTCCTGTGGCATCAAACCAAGCATTTATTGTAATCGGAGTTTGCGTACTAACATCTCCGTCATTTCCGTATTCAAAAACAACAGTTATATCCTGATTAGGTGCAGCTTGTTCACTTTCCATATCTATAGAAACATACAGATCTGCTTCTCCTGTTTCAGGTTCAACTACTACAAAAAATTCGTATGCTCCATAATCACTACCTCCTTCATTTACTGCTGCAGTAATACACACTTCACCAGTTTGTTGAAACGTAATATCTAAAGTAACTTCACCCAACTCTCCTCCTTCCATTAGGAACTCATCTGTTTCATCTGCTACGACTGATGAAGAACAACCGCCGCTTGAAGTTGGTTCGTATAATACTACTTTAGCTGTATAATCATCAGTTCCAACATTTCTCCATTTAACTATATATTCATATTCTATATTTTCACGTGGTGGTGGTGTTCCATCCTCCTCATAAATATCCAAAATTTGTAAATCATCAGAGGCATCTGCTTGAGTTCCTGCCAAAAATACTACGCTTGACAGTAACAACAATGCTGCAACTGAGCTAACAAACACTTTACTTATTCGATTATCTACCATAAAATCGCCTATTATACTAATCTTGGACCCCTTAATAAGGGGTTTGTTATGTACACAATCAATATATGTTTAATAACTTAGGATTGAAAAAACATGAACTCCAAGGCTGAGAAAATCATAAAGAAAACCATAAAATTAAGAGAAAAGTGCAACGAATATATGGATAGAATAATTAAAGCAAATGCTAATGTTCAATATGCCTATAACCCGCTAGACTATGCATGGAAGCCACATAAATTTTATCTAGAAAAATATAGTCACTTAGGCGCAAAAACAATCCTAATGGGGATGAATCCAGGCCATGGAATGGGNAATACTGGAATACCNTTTGGATGNCCTGAAAAAGTTAGAACCTATTTGGATATTACTAATTTAGAAGTTAAAGAACCTACAAAAATTCATCCTAAAAGAAAAATTACCGGTTTGGACTGTAAAAAACCTGAAATCTCTGGAAAAAGAATATGGGGACTTATTGAAGAAATATATGGCCCTCCTATTAGTGCATTCAATGAAATCTTTGTTCTTAACCATTTTCCTTTATGGATGTTCAATGAAGCTGGACAAAATATAACTCCNGATAAATTAAAAAAATCTACTACTAAAGATATTTTTGATGCGTGTAATAAATACCTTACAGATATTATTCCTATACTAAATGCCAAAACTATTATTGGAGTAGGGAAATATGCACATAAAATGGCTAAACTTGCAATTGAAAGTAGTGAAATTAAAACANTNAGTATTAAAGAAATACCACATCCAAGNCCTGCAAATCCAATGGCTAATAAAGANAAAGGAAAAATTTGGAAAAAACTGTCAAAAGAAATTATCCGAAAATAAAAAAACCACAGATTAACTTTTATTCAAGGCCCTAAGTGGCAAATTAATGGAACNAAATCCTAAGAGATTATTTGCAACTGCAATCGCTGTATTCACTCTAGGATTTTTAGGAAGAATNGTTCTTCATGATTATTCAAATTTTGAAACTATCATGGTTGCTACTTTCCTATCTGCCTTAGTATTGCCTCGGAATTGGACTTTTATAATTACAATATCTATGATTGTAGCCAGTGATATTTATCTTGGATATTTTGGAGGATCTAAAATAATTTTATTCACATATTCTGGATTTTTGTTTGTTTCTTTCCTAACTTCAAAATTCGAGAATAGTATTCATGGNGATTTCAAACCAAATACAGTCTATAAATTTGGAGCTTCTGGGATTATACTAACTTTAACATATGATATTTGGACAAATTTTGGTGTATTTTTACTAACTTACAACCACACCTTAGAAAATTTGATCTTGGTTTATATTCTTGGATTGCCTTTCATGCTTTACCACCTTATTTCAAGTTTAATTACTTTTACTTTGATTGGATTTCCATTTTATATCATTTCATTACATGGACTAAATAATAGCCTAGAGATAGAAGATGAGAGTATTAGCCATGAACAAAACTAATTTATTCATTGCAGTTGCTATCATAAACATAGTAGTTATAGCTGGAATCATTCAGGAATTAGGAATAAATAATGATGAAGTTGATACATCAACTGTTGTTACTGCATCTTTAACTATCAAGTATTCAAATGCAGGAGATAATGACACGTTAGTTTTTGACTCTATTACAACTACTGAATCAACCGTCTTCGGCTTATTAATGGCTGGAAATATTGAAGGAAATTATGATGTTCACACTACNAATGATGGNCAAGGTGTAACCGTTACTTCAATCATAATAANGAATTGTGAAGATTGTAAAGAAGAAGAAGGATATAGTTGGCAATACACTCTGAATGGATTTTACACTGACATCGCTGCAAATAGAAATATCATCANTAATGGTGATGTTATAGAATGGATATATACTGACGAGCCCTAATTCAAAGGGCTTTTATAGTCATATAATAAGGGCTTCATTATGAGTAAGAAAATTAGCATCGCTATAGCCATTTTCTTACTATCTGCTATATTTGGACATTCCAATTCTAATGTATCTGCTGAAGATGAAATTCCTGAATGGGGATTTTATGTTTACATGGCTGGAGACAATACGCTATATGATGAATTGACAGATGACTTAAATGAAATGAAAATGGTAGGGTCCAATGATGAACTAGATATTGTTGCTTTAACAGACAAAAATTATGACAATGATTCTAAATTATACCATGTATTAAAACATAACTTAGTAGAAAAAAACCTAACTGAAGTTAATAGTACATGGGAAAATGAATTGGATATGGGAGATGGAGATACATTAAGAGATTTCTTAATTTGGGCTTCTGATGAATTTCCTGCTAAAAAAAAGATTTTAATAATCTGGAATCATGGAAGTGGATGGGAAAAAGTAGCTGAAGATGGAAGCAGTTTTCTAACTGTACCAGAAATAAATAATTCAATAAAGGAATACCGTGAGATTACTAATGAATCACCATTTACACTAATAGGATTTGATGCGTGCTTAATGGGAATGTTTGAAATAATGTATGAACTAAAAAATCACGCTGAGATGGTACATGGTTCCGAAGCCTATGAACCATTGGAAGGTTGGACATACAACCATTTACTTTATAAATTAGATAAAAATTTGAATAATGAAGAATTAGCGTACCATGTAGTAAACGATTATACTGAATCTTATCGAAATGGGTCTGTTTACACTAGCTATTCAGTTACTTCTTCGGTAGTATNTACCAATAATTTAGATAATTTATGGAATAAAGTAAATAATTTCAGTAGCGAAATTAATAGTGTACTCCCTATATTTCGAAATGAAATAGGAATTGCAAGAGAAAATAGTCAAAGATTTGATCAAAATCCTAATTATAGAGATTTATACGATTTCTCTGTAAAAATAGAAGAAGAAATACCCGTTATTTCGGTAAAAGAATCTGCAAAAGAATTGAGAAAAGCCATTAATGAATCCATAATGTTTGAGGACCATTGGATAAAACCTGAAAAATTAAATGTAGAAAGAGCAAATGGAATGACTATATATTTCCCAACGGAAGGNGTAAAATCAGGATATAGTGAACTTNAA
This sequence comes from Methanobacteriota archaeon, assembly GCA_002718915.1. Lineage (GTDB taxonomy): Archaea > Thermoplasmatota > Poseidoniia > MGIII > CG-Epi1 > CG-Epi1. The sequence continues at coordinate 7,377 of PBGF01000025.1, forward strand.
ATTNTTAATAATAAATGGTTTGANTTTATAACAAATTATGAGACTATTTACATACCTAATTCGAATTTTGAAAGCGTTAACTCAATTAGTATAGATACCGGAACTGGGCATAATGACAGTGTACTTGTTAATGGAAACTTTACAGGAAATGCTACAATATTAAAAATGAAAATGATGAATTCACAAGAAGAAGTTGTTAAAACAATTGTAGAAACTCTTGAAAATAATAGCTTTGATAATTTGTTAATTCAACCAAAAAAATCTGGAAATTATTCTATAGAATTAACCTTATATGACGATAATGGCTATTTACAGGATTATTATTACAAAGAAGACTTGTTTGTAGATTTGAACTTACCTGATCTAAATTTAGATATGCCGATGCTCTTCAGTGAAACATCTGANGGAATCTTTTCACATGTAAAAGGCGTTGATATTGATGATACATTCTTTATTAGGGGNCAAATAATCAATTTAGGTACTGTGAAGGCTAATAATATCTCACTTAAAATAGAATATGAAAATAACGAAAAAATCATAAATTATACTAAATTAAATCCAAATGAAATTGTTGACTGGACTTTGTCTGATTCAGAAATTTTTTCTGATAATAAATTTTCTGGAAGTATATTTATTGATGTAAGTGTATTCTCTTCAGATTATTACGAAATCGATTCTGAGAATAATGTAACCTCTTTTTCCTTGTATGTTTATGAAGATAGTCCACACAATTATGATTCTATTGTAAAAAATCTAAATACCATTGAACTGAAAACTGATGAAGATGGATACTACTTCCCATGGCTAGAAACTGAAATAACTATCTCGGATTCCTCTGAACAATCTTGGGATTTAGTCGATTTTAACTTTAATTTACCTAGCCTTTGGGAAATTAACAATACAAATATTTTGCATATAGAAAAGGAAAGTAAAACCATAGTACAAATAAAACCTCCAATTGATGCAAAAGAAGGAGAAACAAGGATAGCTTTTGAAATTATAAATGGAGATGGGAAAATTGCTGGCTATGGAAATGTAAGTGTTAATGTTCCTCAATATTATGGCGTTAGTATAGCTGCTCAACAAATTAATTCGAATGTTAACATTTTAATTACAAATACTGGAAATGGAAAAGACACATTCAGACTAACAAAGACTTTAGAAGAAGGATTGACTTTGTACTTAACTGAAACTTATTTTGAACTTGATACATATGAAACAAAGGAAATAACCACACAAGGTCTTGAAACTGAATTCTCAATAACATACGATGCTTATTTTGAAGTAGAAAGTCTTAGCAATGAGAATATTTCAGCTAATATTATTTTAGAAATAAAAGGCACTTCTNATTCTGAATCAAATAGCTATTCAATATTTAGCTTAAACCCAACAATTTCAATTATTGTAATTGGAGCTCTAATAGTTTCTGTTTTCTTCCTACGTACAAGAAGGATATAATCAATGCAACATTTTTTAGACCTATACATGAGTAGTCCAATATGAGAGCCAAAGGCATTGTTCTATTATTGATTTTGAATCTTGTTTTACCAATGGGCTCTATGGCTGAAGAAAAACCAGATTTTGATATTACTTTCTTTGATAAAAATGCTGATGGAATCGATGATAGAATGGATCATTTGATACTAAATGGTGATGATGTTGCTGTCATTCTTATGCTTGATACTAAACCTAGTGATGAACATGTTAATGAAATCAGTAATTTGGGTTTGGAGGTAACGCACGTTTACAAATATATTGATGCAATAAGAATTGATTCAGTTCCTGCAGAAAAAGTGAATGAACTAACTTTAATCACAAATTTGAAATTAGTAGAGTGGCAGGCTCCCGTTTATCCAATGCTAGACACAGCTGTCAAAGCTGTTAAAGTAAGAGAATCTTCTGAATATAATCCAGTTGTCTGGGATAAAGGACTTTATGGAGAAGGTATCAATGTTGCTGTTTTAGACACTGGCGTTGATAATGAACATGAAACATTCGATGTTTTTGAAGACCAAGGTGTTAGAAGATTTATTGCAGGAATGAATTGTGATGGAGGTTGTCCTACTGATGAAAATGGAAATTATCAATTTACAACTGAAGAAGATAGTAATGAAGATCCCGATGATTTTGACGGNCATGGAACACACGTTGCTTCAACTGTTCTTGGAATGGGAGGTGATGATGACGAAGATGGTGATGGAGAAATAGATTTTATCGGTGTTGCACCAGGTGCACGCCTTATAGATATGAAAGTAATGGCAGATTGGGGTTCTGGTTCTGCTGCTGATATTAATGAAGCAATAGAAGCATGTATTGAGAATGTAAATACTGATTGGGAAAACGACGGTGAAAAAAATAATGGAGTACACATTATGTCGATGTCATTGGGAACAACTAGTGACAGCGACGGTACGGATTCTCAATCACAATTAGTCAATCAAGCTAATGCAGCAGGTATTGCAGTAATCATTGCTATGGGGAATGATGGCGATGAAGAAGTGCCTTCTCCTGCAGCTGCAGATTGGAGTATTGCAGTTGGAGCTATAGACAATAATGACAACGTCAATAGAAATGATGATGATTTGGCTAGTTACAGCAATTATGGCCCCAGACAAGATGATGGTGATAATGATAGATGGGATGAATTGAAACCGTCTGTTGTAGCTCCTGGAAGCGACATTAGGGCTGCTGCAGGGCATGCTAATTTCTTCGGAGATAGTAATGCTCAGGGGTGGTCTACACTTAGTGGAACCAGTATGGCTACACCTATTGTAGCAGGATTAGCGGCATTATTGCTAGAAGCTGATGGTTCACTGAAACCTACTTCAACAACTAATGGTGTAAGAGACAGATTACAGGACTTCTCTGAAGCATGGGATGGAGAACATGATGGAAGTCCATCTGAACCTGACGAGAGCGACAAATACAATTATTATTACGGATATGGATACATCGATGGATATGAAATAGTTGATATTAATCAACCTGATGCTGTAGTTACTGAAATTACGTCAACTCCTGAAACTCCATTAGAAGGAGATACAGTAACTATAACTGTAGAAATTGAAAATCAAGGTAACGTAGACATAGATAGTGCCTCAATAAAATTAATAGTTGATGGTGATGAAATTCTCGATGAAGATTCTCTAAACTCAATTTCTACTGATTCAAGCACAACATGGACCTATGAATGGGTGCCTGATGAAGGTGACTANATTCTTGAAGTAGAAGTCTATGATGTTTCACCATCTGAAAGTGATACTAGCGCTAATAAACTTGAGAAAAGCATAAGCGTTGGTGCTGCACCTGCAGAAGGTGTTGATCTCACTATAACTGAAGTATGGACAGACAATCAAGATCCTGTTGATAATGAACACATCAACATTTATGCAAAAATAAAAAATCAAGGAACGGAAAGCTCTGAAAATTTTGAATTAAGATGGTANCATAATGCTACTGGTAAATTTGCAACAATACAAGGTGGAGTAATAGAAATTGAAGAAGAAACAACTATTGAAGCGCAATGGATTGCAGAAGAAGGTCCAAATACATTAAGTGCAAGACTAGTTGGAATACAACCTGAAGATCAAAATGGCAACAATGATGAAAGAAGTTTTGACGTAGGTGTAGGGCCTGCACCAGANGAGCCNGANTTNTCCCCAGCAAATATTGAATTTGTAGGGGAATTGGAAGANGGAAATGAAATTACAATAAATTTTGATATTCTGAATTTAGGTAAAACAAGCGGAAGCATTGATTACGAAATCATGATAGATGGAAGTGCTGTAGACAACGGAAGGGAACAAGTTTCTTCCGAATCATCGAAGACCATCTCATATNTCTGGACTGCTGAAGANGGAACNANNATNNTAAANNTTNNATTAGANAANTCNGACCCNGTAGAAACTACTGAAGAAAACAATGAAGTTACAAAAGAAATTGAAATTCAAGAACCAAAAGAAGATTTTGAATTAAAAAGTATATCTTGGAATGATCCTTTATTCGTTGGTGANGAAACCATAATTACCATAACTGTAGCCAATAATGGCGGAAAAGAAGGTAATGCATTAGTTTCAACTTATGCTGCTGNGAATTTACTTTATCAGGAAAGTCTTGAAGTGGGAGCTAACCAAGAAAACATAATTTCGTTCACATGGACTCCTTATCAATCTGGAAGTATACAAATTACTTCTGAGATAGAAGATTATGATGAAACAATTAGCAAGTACGCATACGTACAAGAGGCTGAAGAAGAAAATATCAATCCTGTTGCTGCTATATCTACAACAATCAATGGAATTCCTNNAAATGAACAATTTCTTAACCTAGAACAAGGCGATATTGCTTCGTTCAGCAGTTCATCTTCTTATGACAATGATGGAAATATTGTTAGTTTTACGTGGACTCTTGACAATGGAATAGANTCTGAGATAAATAATCAAGAAAATCTTAATTATAAATTCGATATTGAAGGAAATTATGAGCTAATTCTTACTGTTGTTGATAACGATGGAGGAAGTGGCACAAGTGGAACATGGTTCATATTCGTTACAGCTAAGACCAATACTGGAGGAAGCGGAAGTGATGATGAANGCAGTAATACTCTTCTAATTGGAGGTAGCGTAGCTGGAATCTTAGCATTAGGTGCCGTTNTTGGACTAAAATACTTCAGAAACGAAGATGAAGAAGAAGATTTCTTTGACTTTGAAGATGTGGGNCCTACAACCTTGACATGTCCAAGCTGTTCTGGTCTAATTACAATAACTACAGATCAGAGGCCAATACAAGTTGGGTGTCCGATGTGTCAAAGTCAATTTATTATTAGAGAGTAAACTAAGCTTCTATTCCAACAGCGTCGCTTATTGATTCAAAACCTTCACTTTCAACACGCTTTTTCAAACCCTTAACTATACTTTTTGCTATTCCAGGCCCCTCAAAAACCAAACCGGTATAGAGTTGAACAATGGAAGCGCCAGCTGTAATCTTGTTCCATGCATCTTCNGCTGTAAATATTCCTCCAACACCAATTATTGGNATTTTTCCCTTCGTCAGCCTGTAAATCTTACGTATCATCTCAGTACTTTTATCTTTGAGTGGAGCNCCACTAAGNCCTCCANCTTCCTTGTAAATCTTTTCNGATGTNAGNATTAGNTGTTTCAGGNCTATCTANCGTTGTNTTAGTTGCCACTATTCCTGAAAGNTTATGCTTCTTTACTANTTTNACTATATCTTCTAAAAANCCGTCATCNAANTCAGGAGCTATTTTNACTAAAANAGGCTTTNNNGNATNNNCATCNCCTTCAGANCATTCTTTATTTATTTCACAGCATTTCACTATTACAGATTCTAAATTTTTAGATTCTTGAAGATTTCTAAGTCCGGGTGTATTTGGTGAACTCACATTTATTACAAAGAAGTCTGCGTGCTTCCATAATATTTTAATTGAACCTGAATAATCTAAAGGTGCATCTTTCAATGGAGTTATCTTAGATTTTCCTAAATTTATCCCTACTGGAGAATCTGGCCAAAGTCCTTTGTCTTTCCAATATTGTAATTTTTCCTGAAGGGCATGAGCTCCAATATTATTGAATCCCATTCTATTGATTAAGGCCTTATCTTTGCTTGCCCTAAACATCCTAGGTTTTGGATTACCTGGCTGATCATGGAGAGTTACCCCTCCTATTTCGCAAAATCCATATCCTATCGATTGCCATGATGGAACTGCAACTCCATTCTTGTCCATCCCTGCCGCAACTCCGACCGGATTTGAAAAATCAAGATTAAACAACTTCACTGGAAGCTCTGGTGAACGATAAAGAGTTCCAAGCATAGACAAAGAGAACCTCGAACGAGACATTCGTGATAATACCGATAAAACTCGTGAATGAGCATTTTCAGAATCTTGCAAAAAAACTGCCGGCCTCAAAAAGGTTCTGTATAGAAGACTCATCTAAAAAACAAGTCGATAACTGGTTAGATATAAGGTTAATGGAACTATCAATTTGATTCCTCCTCAGCTTTAGCTATAGTTGTTACAACTCCTATAATCCCTAATAACAACAATATCAATCCCAATATTAATAATAATAATGGAGAATCTGCCCAATAAAACCAGGACAGAATAAACACTAAACCTACTTTAAAGCTCAATGCTGAAGAAAGCTTACGAATCAAAAGTGCCATAGCATGCTAGTATAGTTGGCCTTAAAACCAGACCTCCATACTTCTATAACATGAGTATTAGTTTAACCGTAATAATTCCTACATTAAATGAAGGTGAATCTATTGGACCTACTATAGATCAGATACCTAGGAATTTGCCATGGTTAGACGTTAAAGTTTTAATTGTTGATGGAAATTCTACAGATAATACTGCTGAAGAAGCTGAAAAAAGAGGAGCTATCGTTCATAATGAACCTAGAAAAGGATATGGAAGAGCATACAAAACTGGATTTAGTTTAATTGATACAGATTATGTTGCGACTATTGATGGAGATACAACTTATCCTGCAGATAAAATTCCTCACGTATTAGCATTCCTAATAAATAATAATTTAGATTTTGTAACTTGTAATAGACTTGATAGAATGGATGCAGATGCAATGTCAATAACTCATAAAATTGGTAACTGGGGATTAACTTTTGGAACCAACTTATTTCATGGAATTAACATAAAAGATTCACAGAGCGGAATGTGGGTATTCAAGAAAGAAGTTATATCAAAGGTTAATTTGACAAGTGATGGAATGCCTCTCTCTGAAGAATTCAAAATTGAAGCATTCAAAAGAGGATTAAGAGCTGTAGAAATCCCAGTTCCTTTCCACGCACGTGTAGGTGAAGTTAAGCTAAATACATGGGAAGATGGAATATGGAATCTTTGGTTTTTAGTTACTAAAATGAAGGATTTCAGATGAAATACTAATTATTTCCATCACAAGAACCATCTGCTTTGGTCTGACAAATATGGAACCATTTCCAAAAAGTCTGCCCCTCTTTAATTGAAGTATCATCACCTAACTGATTTGTAAATTCAATAGTAACTGCATAATCTCCACTCTCTTCGTCACTATAAAATTCACTAGGATCTAACCACAAGCTAACTCCATTATCTGTAGTTCCAGATTGGTATTCCCAATTGATTGATGTTCCTGCAACATTAAAAGTAATGGTTTCAACTTCTTTAAAATTACGATTACCATCCTCATTCCAATAACTTTCACCTTGACCATCATCAAATATTTCTTCGGCGTGATATATCTTGATAGTTCCCTGAACCCAAGGTGAGACATATGAAGTAGTCTCATCTGTTTTAAATTGAAGATTAATTAATAAATTCTCAGATTTACTAAGTGGATAATTTCCATCAAAAACAGGAACCTCTCCCCTAACGGAACCTGCGCTCTTGTATAATTCCACGGAATCTGAATCCTTAGTCCCTTTTATATCAACTGATAATGTGTATTCTCCATTAACTGTAAAGAATTCAGCATAATCAAGAGAAATTGAACCTCTGCCATCATCATTTAAATCAAAAGTTCCAGAGTAAACTTGACTTCCAGCGACAGATATAGTAAATTCTCCTTCTTTACTTAAACTACCAAAAGAAGGTGAAGTAGCTAAAATATGAGCACCTAAAGTTCTATCCTCTGGATTTAATGCTTCTTCCACATCAATTAATACTGAAATTGTACCTGCACCCGAATAAAATCCAAAATTTGTAAAAATCATTGAAGACATCAGAATAAGAAGAACTACACCAACCACACCAGCTAACTTCAACTTAGTGTCCAAGTCCATATCTAAAATCGAAGAGGTGTCTGAATCATCATAATCATCATCATCCCAGTCGTCACCATCATCCCAATCTTCTTCAGATTGCATAATTACCACTCTGAAACTTACTTCTTAAAGGCTTTCCATGGAAATTAAATTTAATTTATCAATTCTGGAACTGTTTCCTTTTTACCTGTCATTAAACTTAAAAAATCGTGTTTCAAAACACCTTTAGCAATTAAAGCTAAAACTTTGTTTTTAATCTTTGCAGCAGGCATCGAGCCTACAAACATATGCGTAAAAAATTCTTTTGTTTCTTCATCTAAAGCTGCATACTTAATCAAACTGTTTGGCATAACCATCAAAAGATGCCAACCAACCTTCAGCCATTCTAGATCATCTCCCCATTTGGCACTCCATGCCCTATGATAATGCATCAAATCTCTTTTTTGGAATTTTCCTTCTGGAAACAATGTCTCAAGAGATTCAGCAGCTAACCTGCCTGAATCTAATGCATAGTAAAGGCCTTCACCTGATAATGGAGAAACAAAACCTCCTGCATCTCCTACAACCATCATTCTATCACCAACTGTACAGCTCATTCCCATACCTACGGGAATATTTGCTCCAGATATCATTTTTCTATCAATTTCTATATCTTTAGGGAACCAGCCTTGCTCTTTGAGTGTGTCAACATAGTCTAGCAAATATTTCCTTTCACTCCATCCCTTCTTCTCTCTCTTCAACTTCTTAATTATATTTCTTGGACAACCTATTCCTACATTAAGAACTGTATCTTTAGAAAATGACCAACCATATCCGTCTAATCCATCATATTTGATATGGGCCATCGATATTCTTTCTTCGCCATAAACCCGATCCATAAACTCTCTGCCTACATCTACTTCAAAATAAAGTGCCATCGCAATATCTTCATCTTTCCAATTCATAGGCATATTTTCGATGTCTCTAATTCTTTTTGAAACCACATCATAAGAACCACCAGCGCCTATAATCACTTCGCCACTTATTTGATCTCCATTACGCAGTTTAACAACTACTTTCTCATCAGAAACTTCAAAATCTTTAACTGCTATTCCCTCAATTAAATTAGCCCCTTCTGCTACTGCATATTCTACTAATTTATTATCAAACTGAAGTCTACGAATGTTGTAAAAGAAAGGTTTTTCACTTACATAATCTACAGGTAAAAATTCCGGACCATATACTATTCCTCTTAAACACTTTGATTCTAGAAAATCATCCCAGTTAGAGATTATATGGTCAAATTCTTCTATATGAACACAAAGCCCCCCACCACACGCTTTCTCTCTAGGAAACTTAGCTCTATCAATTAATGCTACATTTTTACCTTGTTTAGCTAAATAATATGCTGCTGTAGCTCCTGAAGGGCCTGCTCCTGCAACTACAACATCGTAATGTTTCAAACTTGGCCTTGCTTCCTGAAACGAGTTACATATCCAGTAATTCTGTTTCTCATAGTTAAACTTTCTACATCGGTTAACTCTTCAACAACTGATTTATTATGGTCAAAATCTTCATTAAATCTATCTGCATAATTTCTTACTAATTCAATAGCAACACGTTTGATGTAAGTCGGTCTTACTCTACCCATACATTCCGCTTCAATTTTAGGGCCTATTTATAATCTATTATTCTTGAAGAACTTTCCAAAAGCGACACAAAACAATTATATCAATGCTCTATGGATGATTGTGCTTAACGAAGCTTCAAGACTGCCTGGATTGACGGTTTATACTCGTAAAGGAATGAGATTAGGTGTAGTTCACGATGTCCTTTTAGACACTACGCAAAGAATTATTTCAGCCTTACTCATTACAGGAACAACGCCTGACTTAGTAAAAGATGGAGCTAATGTAATCATTCCGTATAGATGGGTACAAGATCTGGATGATGTTGTTATTTTAAGATATTTTCCAGACAAAATTGATTTCACTGAAAATTCTAAAAAAACTGAATTCGAATTTGAAGATGATGATGGCTTTTATGATGATTAAAAAAGCATTGTTTTTTTATGCACCAGAGTAAAATGAATGTTGTGAAGCCCCGTAGTGTAGTGGTCCATCATTTGAGACTCTGGATCTTGAGACCCAGGTTCGAATCCTGGCGGGGCTACCACTAATTACACCCCTCACATATGATTGATGTGGATATTTGGACAATCATATTTGCAATTTTGCTGCTTATTGCATTATTTTGTGGTTGGTTAGTATGGGTGTCAAGATTTGTGTGGGAAAGTAAAGAATTAGCCGTAAAGTATGCTGCTATTGCTGGAGCTGCTACATTAAGTGTTATGATTATAGGAATGGAAAAATTATGAAAGAAGACTTACTTTCCTATAAGCCTAACCAAATAAAAAATAAGAATGTAAAGTGCATTTATGAGGATAAAAAAATAGTTATTATTTATCCTAAAAAATTCGGAAGAATAGAAAAATGGGTGAAAAATAAAATAGGTGGCACTGAAGAAATAAGAAGACCTCTAGACAAATTTACTACATTTATCTGGGAAAAATGTAATGGTGTAAATAATATTGCACAAATCATTAGCGAATTTGATGAAAAATTTGGAGAAGAAGTAGCTCCTGCCGATGTAAGAGTTCAAAAATTCATTAAAAAACTTTTAGAATTAAATTTAATTAGCTTAAATCCTTAACATTATTATTATATTATGGCTTACAAGACCCAATATAGTAATGTCTGAGATAACATTTGACTGGGAATCCGGAATAGATGAAGTCTGTTCGAAATTAAAGGATAAAAAATTAATTGGAATTCAGGTTCCAGACGGGCTGAAAGTAAAATCTCACACAATCACTAAAAAAATTAAAGACTTAACTGGAGCAAATGTAATTTTGTGGGGTGAACCAACCTACGGTGCATGTGATTTGGCAGATAGACCCTTAGAAGAAGTTGGAGCTGATGCACTCATTCATCTAGGCCATATGCCAATGCCATATCATTCTGATTTTTACGCAATCCCTACTTATTTTGTACCTGTAAAACATACTGGTAAACTTAATCTTGGTGAAAAAAGTATAGAAGAAATACAAGAAATGTTACCAAATAAAATTGGAATTGTAACTACTGCGCAACATTTACATATGATCGATGAAGCTACTGAAAAATTAGAACACGTTGGCTTTGATGCAAGTGTCACTAAAGGAGGGCCAAGATTGGCTGCTGCTGGCCAATTACTAGGTTGTAATTCTTCATCTGCAAGAAGATTAAAAGTTGACGGTTATTTGTACATCGGAACTGGATTGTTTCATCCATTAACTGTAGCTTTGTCTACTGGAAAAAGAGTAGCATGTATTGATCCGCATAATGGAAAAGTAAGTGAGGCTGATCCTAAACCATTCTTAAAACAAAGATATGCGGCCATTTCTGTTGCAAAAAACGCTAAAAGATGGGCTGTTCTTTTCTCAAATCAAATCGGACAAAAAAGAATTGAGCTTGCTGAAAAAATGTCGAAATCTTTAGAAGATGCGGGAAAAGAAGTCATAATGGTTGGAAGCATACACCAATCTCATGAGCAATTATTGGGTATGGGTATTGATGCTGCAGTGATTACGGCATGTCCCAGATTGGCTATAGAAGATGGACCTACGTGGCCTATGCCTCTTCTTACTGTCCCTGAGGCTCAAATTGTACTTGGAAGAATAAAACCTGATCCATATCCATTTGATGAATTTGCATAAGGATTAATATCTTAAACTTGCTCGGATTCGAGAAATAACGTGGCTAACTTAGAAATTGAAAATGTCATTGTCGCATCTCACTTAGGAAAAGATGTTGAACTAATCACATTAGCAACGGAATTACCTAATGCAAGATACTCTAGTTCTGGCAATCCTTCTGTTATTATAGAATTAGACAGAACTAATCCAAAATTTATTGGACACAAACGTTTGAAGGCTGCAGGAGTTTTATTTGGTAATGGAAAAGTACTAGTGACGGGTATTTCCTCACTACAAGAAGGAAAAGAGATTGTTTCCAAATTAAAAAAAACAATTAGAGATATCGATCCTAAAATAAGTACAAAAAGAGCGACGAAAATTGAAAACATGGTAACTAAAATGAATTTTGGAAGAAAAATAGATTTACAAATCATTTCGAATGCCATTCCTGGGTCAGAATATGATCCATTAAGATTTCAAGGACTCATTATACGTGTAGATAATCCATTAGCTAGTTTTATTCTTTTTGAATCTGGAATTGCCATTATAACTGACATCGTAAGTGAAGCAAAAGCAAAAAAAGCTTTCAAAGAATTGAACAGCCTTGTTAAAGCAATTATTTTATCGTGACCGAAGAAAAAATTTCAAAAATTGGTAATGCTTTACTAACATCTGTAAAAAAAGATTGCAAAAGTGATGTTTCTATCTCTTTTTCTGGTGGTATTGATTCTACTCTCGTTGCTCTTTTAGCAAAAAAATATACAAATGTTGAACTTATTGCAGTGGGCATAAAAGACTCTCACGATATAGAAGCTGCAAAATCTGCTGCTAAACTTATTGATTTAAATCTAAATGTAAAAGAAATAAACGAAGATGAACTTTTATCTGAAGCTTTAATTCTACAAAAAAAACTTAACCTAACACAATTTCAAGTTGAATTTATGCTACCTTTCTGGATAGCTGCTAAAAACGCTAAAAATCCTGTATTAATGTGTGGCCAAGGAGCTGATGAAGTATTTGGTGGATATGCTCGTTTCCGTGAAGCTAAAAATATTCCTAATTTAAGTAAAGAGACTGAAGCATTATTGGAAATAATTCCAAAAAGAGAAAAAAAAATCGCTGAAATATTTGGTGTGGAACTTTCATGTCCCTACTTATCAAACGAAGTAATAGAAGCNTCAAAAGTATATTCTCAAGAAGAACATATTGGTACACATGGTAAAGAAAAATTAAGGGAGGCNGCCTTAGAATTAGGTCTACCTGAAAAAATAGCTAATCGAAAAAAGAAAGCTGCACAATATGGTAGTGGAAGTCAAAAAATTTTGAAAAAGAAAATTAAATGTGAAATAAGATTTAAACTGAAATTCGAAAATGAAAANGTTGCTCAATCAATAAAAAAAGCTACAGACCCTGAGAATGAAGGATGGGTTGAAAGTAGTGTTGAAGGTAATATTATGAAAGCTAAAGTCAAAGCTGCTAATATGGGTAGTTTAAGACAAGCTGCTGAAGATTTTATGTCTTGTGTTTCTGTAGCTGAAAATATTTTGAAAAAGTAATAAAAGGCAACTCTATTACTAAAAGATGAGTCAATCATTTGCTCAAATGCTTGAAAAAGTGGAAGATTTCCACAAAAAACATAACTTTGCTAGTGAAGAAAATAATGGCCATGATATGTCGTATCGAATACTTCTAACCATAGAGGAACTAGGTGAATTGGCTGAATGCTTTACAAAAGGAAAATCTAAAGCCGAAAAAGCTGAAGAACTTGCGGACATCTTAATTCTAATATTTGGCCATGCCATAGCTATGGATGTAAATCTTGAAGAGGCTTTCAATAAAAAAATGGAGACTATAATGAAAAGACCTGCAATTATAGGAGATTTTGGAATCAGAATAACTGATTATGAAAAGAAAAATTCGGCAAATCCCTAAATATTGCGCCCTCTAGTGAAGAATGTGTCACTACCAAAAGATAACAAAGATTCAATACCTGAACCCACAAAAGGCTTAGAAGGAATTGTAGCTGCAGATACTACATTAAGTTCTGTAAATGGTGAAAAAGGAATTTTAAGATATTGTGGATATAATATCGATGATTTATCACTTAACACTACCTTTGAAGAAATAATTTGCTTGCTTTATGACATAGAATTNCCAAATGAAGAACGTCTAAAAGATATGACATTAAGAATTGGAAAAGCAAGAGTGTTGCCTGATGAAATCAAAAGAATGATTACAGAATTAGAAGGTAAAACTTCACCAATGAGTACACTAAGAACGGTTGTTTCTGCATTAGGCCATTATGAAAAAAATGTNCCACTTAATGATTTACCTCCTAAAGCATTAAGGTTAGTTGGTCAAATTGCTACTGCTGTAGCTATGATAGATAGACTTAGNAAAAAATTACCTGTTATTGATGCAGATCCAACAAAGGGGCATGCAGAAGATTTCCTTAGAATGCTGACCGGGAACGAACCGTCTAAAACTGAGATACAAGCTTTAGATTTATATTTAATATTATTAGCTGACCATGGATTTAATGCCTCAACATTCTCTGCAAGAGTAACTGCAGGTACACTCGCAAATTTACATTCAGCAATAACCTCTGCAGTTGGAACATTAAGCGGCCCTTTGCACGGAGGAGCAAATGAAAAGGCAATGGATATGATTGTAGAAGTAGGTAGTGTAGATAAGGCCTCTGATTACATTGAAAATGCACTTAATACTAAGCAGAAAATAATGGGTTTTGGACACAGAGTTTACAAAGTTGATGATGCAAGAAAGCCTCACTTGAANGAAATGGCTCGAAAAGTGTGGGAAGAAAGAGGAGATATGGAATTATTCAATGTTTCTGAAGAAATTGAAAAACAAGTAAANAATAGAAAAAATATCATTACTAATGTAGATTTTTATTCTGCNCCATTACTTTATGGATTAAATATTCCTACAGATTTATTTACTCCATTATTTGCGATGTCTCGTGTGGCAGGATGGACTGCACATGTTCTTGAACAATACCGAAATAATCGTTTAATTCGACCACGTGCTAGATATGTTGGTCCAATTGACAGAACATTTAAACCAATTGAACAAAGATAAATATTAAAAGTATATACTTTACAACGTATTGATGACTTCTATTAACGAAGCTAGAAAAGCCCTCAGAGAGGGTAGTNTAATCATTTACCCCACAGACACTGTTTGGGGAATAGGTTGTGATCCTTTCAACCAAACTTCTGTAAATAAGTTGTTTAAAATTAAAGGCAAAAAGGAAGAAGGATTAAGTGTTTTAATAAATAATAAAAAATTAATATCAGAATATTGTTTAATAACTTCAAAACATAAAAATATNATTGACAAATTATTTCCTGGACCTGTGACTGTAATTTTAANGTCNAAGGTTAANTTTGCTAAAGGNGTTACAAGAAACGAAAATNTAGCTATAAGAATTCCAAATAATAAGACCGCAATTTCTCTTGTTGAGCAANATCCAATTATTACTACAAGTGCAAATATACATGGTATGGATGTTGTAAAAAACATAGTAGAAGCAAAAAAAATATTTGGCAAATCCTGTACTTATTTAACTGGAGAAGAACCTAGCGGNATTGAATCTACAATAATAGATTTAACAGAAAAGNATCCTAAAATAGTCCGCATCGGTGCTTTATACGGCAGCACATTAGAGGATATAATTGGACATTAAAGAATTAGAGAAATGGAAAGAAGCTGGAAAACTAGCTCATGATGCTTTACATTTTGGCAAAGANATTATTAAAGAAGATCAATCTATGTTAACCGTAACTGAAAAAATAGAAAAATATGTTTTTGATAAAGGAGGTGAATTAGCATTTCCTACCAATCTTGCTATCAATAATGTTGGNGCTCATTGGACACCATCAAGTAAGACTGCTGAGAAATTCAAAAAAGGTGATTTGGTAAAATTAGATGTTGGCGTTCATATAGATGGATATATCGGAGATAATGCATTAACTATAGAGATTGGAACTAATAAATACACAAAAATGATTGATGCCTCAAGAGAAGCTCTCAATGCTGCAATTGAAGTAGCTGGACCTGGAATTAATGTAGGCATGATAGGGTATGCTGTGCAATCTACAATTGAAAACAAAGGATACAAACCAATTGCTAATTTAACTGGGCACGGAATTAAAAGATATAATTTACATAGTGGAATTTCAATTCCTAATATAAAAGAAAATGGAGGGACCATTCTGAAGGATGGAGACATAATCGCAATTGAACCTTTTGTTACTGACGGAGCTGGACGGGTCGGAGGAAAACGTAACTCTAATATTTACCATGTAAGACAAATAAGGAATCTTAGAGATGAAAAAGCTTCAAAAATGATTAACGAAATACAACGTAGNTACAAAGGATTACCCTTTGCTGAGAGATGGTTGCATAAGATTCAAGAAAAAGATGCAACAAACAGTTTGACTAAGTTAATGCGTGCTGGAATTATTTCATATTATCCTGTTTTAGATGAGCTTGGAAGTGGAATGGTAGCTCAATCTGAACACACTGTTTTGATAACAAATTCAGGTTCTGAGGTTCTTACAACTTGAACGATTCTGAAGCTTTTAGTAGATTAAAAGGCGTAATGAAGTCGCCAATGCTTCAAATGAATATACTGGCCGCCATTACTGGAGCAAGTGCTGCAATTCTTACTTGGATTTTTATATCTATGACTGGAATTATGCAAAATTTGTTTTATGGTGATTCACTAGTTCACAACGACATTCTTGANTCTGAACGNCCATGGCTCATAATTTTCATTCCCGCATTCGGTGGGCTTCTTGCTGGATTTATAATTGAATACTGGTCAAAGGAAGCAAAAGGGGTGGGTGTGCCNCTTGTTATGGAATCTGTAGCCTTCAAACAGGCCAGATTAAGCGCTAAGAAAGGAATCGCAAAGTGCATTGCAGCTATCACTAGTGTAGGAACTGGAATGTCATTGGGTCGAGTAGGTCCAATGGTAGTTGTATCCTCAACTTTAGCTTCAGANATAGGTCAACGGACTGGAAAAACAGTTGATGAAACAAGAACTATTGTTGGCTGTGGGGCTGCAGCTGCAATTACTACTGCATTCAATGCCCCTCTTGGAGGTGTGTTATTTGCCATAGAACTTATTCTAGCTGAACTNAAAACCAAATCATTCATTCCNATAGTAGTAGCTGCAGTAATTGCCACTACTGTTGGACGAAGTTTAACTGGAGATGTTGCAGCATTCGATAGTATTCCCCAATATAAATTAGGCTCAGCTATTGAATATCCTTTTTACATTATCCTTGGAATATTAACTGGATTAGCTGCATCNATATTNATAAAATCNTTNAATTTTGTTGAAATTGAATTTGAAAAANTAAAAATNATTCCTGTNCCTNTAAANACNTGNCTNGGNGGACTTTTTGTAGGNGCTATNGCTCTTTCNTTNCCTCANATTTTAGGAAATGGATTNGATGTTACTTCCGANTTAATATCANTAGACAGTAATGAGGATGGAGACATAGTAGTCGGAGAGAACCTAACAAATAACGAAAATAGCGATTCCATAATTGACGACCTTCTAATTTTTATATTTTCAATTATGGCTTTAAAGATAATAGCTACATCTGTATCAATAGGTTCTGGAGGATCTGGAGGTATATTTACACCTAGTTTGTTTATCGGAGCTGCAATTGGAGCTGGAATGGGTTTGTTTATGAATGATTTAGGAATAATCACACATCCTGGTGCATTCGCCCTTGTTGGAATGGCTGCTTTTGTTGCATCAACAACTAGAGCAACACTAACTGCAATTGTTTTACTCTTTGAAATGACTGCTACATATGAGATTATTTTACCACTTATGCTTTCATGTGTAGTCGCTGATGCAACATGTTATGTTATATCAAAAGACTCTGCATATACTTCAAAATTAGCTCGAATGGGAATTAACATTGATTTAGGTGCTGAACAAGATCTTATGAGAATGATTACTGTAAAAGATGCAATGAGCTATGAAGTAATGACTATTACTCCTGATAAACCTCTTGAATTGGCTCTACAAATTATTGAAGATACTGGACACATGAGTTTACCTGTTGTTGATGAAAAAGGCAAACTTTATGGAATTATAACTTGGACAGACATACATAATGCTGCAATTAAACATGAAAGGCACCTTACAATAAATGATTATTGTGTCACTGACTTAATCACTGTCAATCCTAGAGATACTTTGTCTGAAGCATTGGACTGCCTAGGTTCTAGAGAGATTAGTCACTTACCTGTTGTAGACATTTCTGATGAGAAAAAATTAATAGGAATTATTACAAAAGGTGATATAATTAAGGCATATAATCGTCAGAGACTGACTCGCAAAAAGATGAGTATGGATGATAAATAGGGCAGAAACAAGCTTTTAATGAGAAGTTTAGATACAATAAAATGTCGTCTAACAAAGATGAGGCTGAAATTAGACTTGGTGATGCAGATAATGGCGTAAGAGCTAAGAGCTCACCTTCTTTGACAAGCCTTTTTGAAAAGTTAGTCGAAATATTAAAAAAATATTGGTGAAATTATGGCCTGGTTTGGTGGAAAAAAGAAAAAAGCGAAAAAGAACCCGCCTGTACTCGAGCCTGTAGGTAACACTGCAGTTCAGGCAGCTCCAGCTGTTCAAGCTGCACCTGCAGTTCAGGCTGCTCCAGCTGTTCAGGCAGCTCCAGCTGTTCAGGCAGCTCCAACTGTTCAAGCTGCACCCGCTGCCCAACCTATAGTGGAAGTAGCTCCTGTAGGCGTTGTAGCAGATACTAATATTTCTGTAAGTACCGATTCAAACCAAAACAAATCTAGTACTGAATGGTCTAAAAAAAGTAACAAACCGCTATTTGACATTCATAAAAAACTCGACTTCATGATGGACTCAAAAGGTAAAAGTTTAGAGGATAGATATAATGAAAGATTTGGAGATAAACTTCCTGAATCTGTAGCTGCTGATTCTGCAAGAAAAGAATATAATGAAAAGAAAGCTA
>PBGF01000026.1 GCA_002718915.1 Methanobacteriota archaeon
GAACCTGTAGTGGAGACTGTTGTGGAAGCTGAACCTGTAGTGGAGACTGTTGTGGAAGCTGAACCTGTAGTGGAGACTGTTGTGGAAGCTGAACCTGTAGTGGAGACTGTTGTAGAAGCTGAACCTGTAGTGGAGACTGTTGTAGAAGTTGAACCTGTTGTTAACAATGATGACATGTTCAAAAGACCTAGCAAAAAAAAGGAAACTGTAATTGACCTATCAAAGCCTGAAATTCAGGATGCTGAAATGATTGATGACGATTAATGAAGCTAGAATCCAAAAGATTATTACTACGAAAGTTTAAACCAGAAGATAAGAAAATATTAATAGAGTTACTAAATGATAAAGAGATAAGCAAATGGACTGAAAGAATACCATTTCCTTACCAAAAAAAACATGCTGAATGGTGGATAACCAATGATCCTCCGAATGATTACATATACGCAATTATAAAAAAAAAAGAAGACATCTTAATTGGAGGAATTAATATAACTTCCAAGGGCGAAATTGGCTGCTGGATTGGTCGCAAATATTGGAATAAAGGATTTGCTACAGAAGCAATATTAAAAATTTCGGAATTTGGATTTGATGAATTGGATTTGGAAAAAATTTGGGCAGCTACTCGCAAGGAAAACGAAACCGTTTTCAGACTAATGGAAAAGATTGGTTTTACAAGAGTAAAAGACAGACCTTACTATGTTGAGGGAATAGGCAATACAAAGATAAGGTCTCACTTTGAGCTACTAAATAGGCCTTAAATCAACCCCTCCTGTGAAATATTTGTGGCCCTGTGGGGTAGTTTGGCATCCTTGTGGCTTTGGGAGCCATAGACCCCGGTTCAAATCCGGGCGGGGCCACCACCTTATTTGTATGCTGCTTTTGTCGTAGAGATTATTACTGAACCAATCTTATACGGATCGCCATTAGACGCTGGTCTTCGATCTTCTAATCTTCCTTTCCATCCATCTTCAATAGTTCCTATTGGAATTCTTATAGAAGCGCCCCTATCTGAAACGCCATAAGAAAATTGATCAATTGATTGTGTTTCATGTAATCCCGTTAATCTCTCTTCATTATGAGCTCCATAAACTTCCATGTGCTTCTTAATATTTTTTCCAAATGATTCACAGATTTTTGTAAATGTTGCTTCTCCTCCAGAATCTCGCATTGTCGAATCTGAAAAATTAGCATGCATACCTGAACCGTTCCAATCACCTTTGATTGGTTTAGGATGGTATTCAATGTAGTATCCATAACTTTCTGTCAATCTATCAAGCATGTATCTACCAACCCAGAGTTCATCTCCTGCTTTCTTAGCTCCTTTAGCAAAAATCTGGAATTCCCACTGACCACATGCTACCTCTTGATTAATTCCTTCAAAGCCTAAACCTGCTTCAATACAAAGATCTGCATGTTGTTCTACAAGATCTCTACCATGTGTATTTTTACCACCAACCGAACAATAATACAGACCTTGTGGACCTGGATATCCTCCAACAGGGAAACCAAGTGGTAACTGTGTTTCTACATCCATAATGAAATATTCTTGTTCAAAACCAAACCAAAAATCATCATCATCGTCATCTATCGTAGCACGACCATTACTAGCATGAGGAGTACCATCTGCATTCATAACTTCACACATAACTAAGAAACCATTATCTCGCTGCGGATCTGGATAAAGTGCTACCGGCTTCAATAAACAATCTGAATCTCCGCCATCTGCCTGCTTAGTAGAAGAACCATCAAAACTCCACATCGGGCATTCATTAAGATTACCCTTAAAGTTCTTCCTAATCATTGTTTTACTTCGCATATTTTGCGTAGGTTCATAACCATCAAGCCAAATATATTCCAATTTTGAGAATTCGCTCATATTATCATCTATAATTGAAACATACTATATAAGAAATACGTATATATTAGATGAAAAGACTAAAAAAAGTAATTTAAATGAAATTATACCTATTAATTTATATATAGGCTGAACATTTGTTCAAAACATGGCAATTAATTCTAAAGATTCTGAACTTTTGTCTCAACTAAGCAAAAACGGAAAAGCTTCTCAGAGAGAACTTTCTAAGCAAACTGGACTGGCCCTAGGTACTGTTAACACACACATCAAAAAATTAGAAAAGGATAAAATAATAAAAGGATATTTTGCAGACATCGATCCTGAAAAAGTTGGATTCAATCTAACTGCAATAATCAATCTAAGGATTAAAAAAGGAACTTTAATGGACGTACAAGCGTCAATAGCAAATCATTCTAGAGTTTTTGGAGTCTATGATGTTACTGGTGAATGGGATTCATTGATTTTAGCTAGATTCAAGAATAGAGAAGAGATGGACAAATTCATCAAAACTACACTTTCACAGAAACACATTGAAAGAACAAGTACCTCTTTAGTTCTAAACACTGTAAAAGAAGAGCCCCGAATAACCTTATAAATTGGCTAGAAAATTATTGACCGAATCTATCTGATCTATGGTTAATCCCTTCTGTAATTGCCCATCCCATCTCTTAACTAAAACTCCGTTTTCAAAAACTGCCATTGTTGGAACTACTTCAATTCTAAAAGAATCCCATAATTCTGAATCCACATCTGTAATGTCTGCAATATAGACCTCATCTACTCTGGCATATTCGGACCAATTATTGAAAAATGAAACACAATAAGGACACCAATCTGCAGAAAATATTACAACCGTTTTGCCTTTATGGCTTAATAATATCTGAGAATCAAAATTATCTTGACTAATTCTAGGAATAGATTTCACTTCTTCTTCCACACCAAAAGGATTTCTCTATCTACTCTTTTACTTATTGAATCTCTAGGCATTTCCTCTGAAACAAGTTCCCAATGTAATTCAAAAAGCTTGTATAATTCTTCTTTTGTAACTCCCCAAGGAGGGCCTCCTTCCTCTAATTCTTTATCTAATGGTAAGAAAAGCCCCAAAAGTTTTCCATCTGGCTTTAGTAATTGCCAAACTATCCTATCATATTCAAAACGACGCAATGGACTTATTGCACAAAAGCAAGTATATTCCATTACATAATCAAAAGAATAATGTAAATTCTTTGGAATGTCAAAAATGTCAGCTTGAACAAAATTTATATCAACATTTGCTCTTTTTGCATTTTCTTTAGCTGCAGAAAGCGCAATTTCTGTAAAGTCTATGGCCGTTACATCGAACCCTTCTTTTGCAAAGGTAACTGCATCATAGCCTCTTCCACAACCAATAACACAAATGCTTCCTTTAGGAATGTCTGAAGCCAATCTCTGAAAAACGGGTGTTGGACCGCCTAAATCCCAACCGTCCATTTCAGATTCATAGCAAGCCTCCCAGAATTCAGGAGTGTTCACAGGGTCTTCCATATAATTCTTAGGGAGAGGCAGTCTTAAAAAACGAGGGTAGACTTTTTGAGACCGCTCTTAATCATACAACATGACTACAGTCTTAATGCGAACAAGTGCTGGCGATATAGAAATCGAACTCTTCGAAGATAAAGCTCCTAAAACTGTCGAAAATTTCCTTAAATTAGTTGATAAAAGATTCTATAATGGATTACATTTTCACAGAGTAATTAAGGATTTTATGCTGCAAGGAGGTTGTCCAAATTCTAAAGACCCTAATAATCCAAAAGCTGGAACTGGAGGGCCAGGATACCAAATTAATTGTGAATTTCACCCTGAATTAAAACATGATAAACCAGGTTTACTTTCAATGGCAAACGCAGGTCCAAACACTGGTGGATCACAATTTTTCCTAACTACCGTACCTACTCCTTGGCTTGATGGCGCTCATGCAATATTTGGAGAAGTTACCAAAGGAATGCAAACTGTTCAGAAAATTGAAAATTGTAAGACAGGCCACATGGATAGACCAAATAAACCACAACAAATTATTTCGGTTAAAAGAAGATAAATCAATCGTCTGTAGAAGAACCTTCTTCCATGTAAGGTATATCTATATCTAATTGAGCAATATACAAACCTGAAGTTATACAAGAAAGATAAGTATAACCATCATGATATTCTGCAGCCCATAAGAAAGGAATCCAGCCAAAATCATAAAAATTAGAATCTAGAGGCTCACCATATGCATTATTTTGTGGTAAAATATATGCAACTGTTGATGATAAATGTGAAGCATTTCTATCTTCAGAATTGCCTGTTTCAATTATAGTTTCAACATCAACAATCCACAATCCTGCATGGTAATGTGAAATGTATAATCTTCCATCCCATCCTCCACCATAACTTTGATCTGGCTTTTCTTCATCAGTAATAAAGTGGCCTGAATCTAAATTATGTGGACTAAAGAGTAACCACTCATCACCATTCGCATGAGCCTCACATGATTCCCCAAAGCAATGTAATCCTGATGTAGGGATTTCCCAATCTCCTACCAATTTAGGTAAGAAACGTAAATTACCATTTATCACCTCATAATCTGTATTGTCAATAACGTATATCATTCCAGTACCTACATTTGTTGATAATACTTCAACAGCTGCTGTAATCAAATGACGTTCACCTTCTATTTCTGGACGAATATGAGAGATGTCTACCATTTCGGGATAGGGTTCTGTATAATGTATGTAAGATGAACGACCTCCATTCTCATTTCCAGTCGAACCACTATCTGGTTCTCCATCTCCATCAAAATCAGCAAAATCCATCCAATATCCCACTTCAGGAGCCCTCCATAAGCAAGTCACGGGAGAGCCTACTGTACTCTTGCAACCTAAACCATAAAAGAGATAATTTTCAGGACTATTTACGGGATGAGGGACATCAGTAACGTCTCCTATTCTAACGCCTGCTTCCCAATATGCACCATAAACATACGTTCTTCCATAGCGAGGATCTTGTGGATCAATGCCTGGCCAAGTCTGAACCGTCATATCATGAATGTAAATCCAGCCACCTCTAGTTGTTTCCCAAGCTACTTCATATTCACCTACTTTGATTACAGTATGTCCATAACCTGAACCTGGAACTCCTTCTAAAGTCCGAGCTGCAGAACCTTGTAAATTTAAGTGAGCTATTGTGACGCCGCCACAGGCCTCTCCTACAGCTATATCACAACCTTCATAATCGGGATTTGCAACAAAAATATACCATTCATTATCAATCATATGCGTGTAAAGATTATGAGGGCCACTGGGGTGATCTGAATCATACCAACTATCTACCCATACTGGATTTGTTTTATCTGTCACATCAACTAATACTACACTAACTTGAGTTGGATCGCCCCATTCTCCAACTTGTGGATCTGCATAACCGGGATCCACCAACTGGTTTTGAAGAATAACGTACTCTCTGCCACTAAACTCCAGATATTTTATATCTAAAAGCTGAGTATTTGGATCGGTATATTTTCCCATAACTGTTGTATTATAAGGATCTGTAACATCTGTTATGTGAAATTCAGACCAACCTGCCTGATAAGCATAAGTTCTTCCATCAGGTGAATCTGCAACTGTAACTTCAGCATTTCCTCCATTTGTTAATGGATTATATGAAATTTGTTCGATATTGCCACTACTCATATTGTGCATTGAAGCATCCATATGGTCATGCCCTTCATCCTGTAACAAGGGATCCTCTACTATCAAAATATCATCCTCATCTAAAGAAGTTTCATCATCTGATGTCAAAAGATATGCAGTAGTACTAATCAAACACAGGACAATCAAGGCTACTAAAGCGGTCTCTTTCGTTTGCATTATTCTGGGCAGTATAACCTTTTATTTATAGGCTATTTAGAATGCACAAATATGAAGGCCAGAGAAACTATAATCAGCACAGCTGTTGTAATTCTTATTTGCTTTCAAGTTATTTTCCCAACTGCTACTGCACATACTGGAGGGATTTTTACAATAATTGTTTCTGAAAATGGAGTAGTTCCTGGAAATGTTCAAATGCTTGTTAATGATACTGCAAGATGGATAAATGTTGATGATAGAGATAATGTAACACATCGAATATTAGTTGATGCAAACTCAGATGGAATCTATAATGGATCTGAAGACTGGGACTCTGGTAACCTAACACATCAATGTGAACACATAAATGGCACTAAAGTAGATGAAAATTGTAATGCTTATTTTGATATACCATTTAATGAAACTTATCTGAATATGAGCTACTTTAATGTTACAGGAACATATGCTTTTTTAGATTTAGTATTTAATGAAACTTCCGAAAGTACAGAAATAGTATATGGTAATGTAACTGTAAACCCAGATTATCATTTGACCGCTGGATTCCAAGATACTACTTCAAATAATGAAGGTGAGAGTAATGATGACGATGAAAATGAAAATACAAATTTTCTTTTGATTATTGCTGCAGCTTCTGCTATAGGTGCAATGGTACTAGGGGGAATGATTTTCTTTGGAAATAAAGAAGAATAAAGAAGAAATAATCAAAGTATTATTTCTGAGTCTAATTACAATTGCGATTTTGACAAGTGTTTACCATTTTAATAGCCCTAAAGAGAGTAAAGAAGATACTGGAAATGATTATCTAAAAAGTGAAATCTGCTACTATGCATTAAATGGAATTGTAGCTGATCACCACTATCATTTACAATTAAACATAACTATTGTTGATGAACGAATTGAAGTCCCGATGAATGTAGGATTTGAAAGAGACTCTGAAGGAAATGCCATCTTTCTACATCCAATACACACTTATGATAATAGTGGAAGGATACATGTCGAAACTACAAAAAATGCAACTGCCAAACTAGGTTTCTTCTTTGATATATGGGGAAAAGAATTTACAGAATATAAGATACTGAATTATACTACAGACAATGAACACAGTATTGAAATNTATATGAATGGNAANAAAATANANACATATGAAGAAACTATTCTTGAACCTTATTCNTTCATNGANATTATTTATNAAAAAAAATAGCTAAAGTTTATTTTAGCGGNGNAAAATAATCAATTATGNCNTCTGTTGTTGATGGATTAAAACCNGAAATTATATGGAAACATTTTGAGACNCTNACNAAAATNCCNCGCCCTTCTAANCATGAAGANAAAATTTTAGCTTATCTNAAGAAAATTCGCNNNTGAAAGAAGATTTGAAAATNCGTGAAGATGAAACTGGAAATATAGTNGTNTTAAGNCCNGGAAGNGGNGGTGGNGAAAANGCNNCTACNGTNATTATTCANAGCCATGTNGATATGGTTTGTGANAAAAATAGAGATTCTANNCATNATTTTATGANNGATNCANTNNATTTGTACATNGAAAATGGATGGNTAAANGCTNANGGNACNACNTTAGGNGCNGATAATGGAATTGGAGTNGCNGCNGCAATGGCNTTNTTAGATATGCCTNNNAATTCTACANTACCNCCCTTAGANTGCTTGTTTACTGTTGATGANGAAACNGGATTAACTGGNGCATTTGCNCTAAANGGANAAATATTAAANGGAAGAACTATGCTAAATCTTGANACNGAAGATTGGGGNGAAATNTGTATTGGTTGTGCAGGNGGNGGNGACTCNNGTATTCANTTNCCTATTGATTACCAAAANGCAACTTCTGATTATTTATCTTTTCAACTATCNGTTGAAGGATTAAAAGGTGGNCATTCTGGAGTAGACATACACGAAGAAAGAGGAAATGCAATAGTTTTCATATCAACTATAATTGANAATATATTAAAACATACAAANAGTNCACTNGCNTCTATAGATGGAGGAGATAAACACAANGCAATACCNAGAGAAGCATTTGCAAATATTTTNATTCATCCNGAATCAGTTTCAGATGCNCAAAATTCAGTNTCAAATAAAACTAANGCATTAATAAANGAATTTNGTTCAATGGANCCNAATATAAANGTNAAATTTACAGGNTCTGAAGANGTTCCTGAAAAANGCTTTACNGATAAANNTCAAACTAANCTTATTGGATTNCTNCGNACATTACCTCATGGNGTNCTNAAATATTCACATGATGTTGAAGGGCTAGTNGAAACATCCAANAACTTAGCCTCNATTAAAATGCAAAATGACAAAATAAGTATAGTNTGCTCAACAAGATCCTCAATTTCTGAAGCTNTNGANTCNCAACGNGAAAGAATAAAAATAATGTCTNAAGCNTTTGGAGCTANANCTGAACAAGATGAANCATATCCNGGTTGGGCTCCAAATGTNANNTCNNCAGTTTTGGAAANTACNNCCAAANTATATGCNNAATTACTAGGTAAAGAACCACACATATGTGCNATACATGCAGGCCTTGAATGTGGNGTTATAGGTGAAAAAGTAGAAGGAATGGACATGGTTTCATTTGGACCAACAATTAAAGGACCTCACTCACCAGATGANAGAGTAGAAATTTCTTCAGTTGATAAATTTTGGGATTTATTACTTAAGATACTACAAGAACTGTCAAAGAAGTGAAAATTGATAAAAAACATTAAAAAAAAATTAAAATCCAAATTACCTGGTATTGATTCATGGAATCGAATGGCTGTAAAACCTATTAATGGTAAAAATATTATTAACAATAAAATAGTTAAATATGAAAAATTTTTATCTGAAAATAAAATAAATGAGATGAAAAAAGCTGCAGTCTTAGTTTGTTTTTTCAAAAGAAAAGATGAATATTATCTACCTTTGATTAGACGACCTATGCATGAAAAAAATCACCCTGGCCAGATTGCTTTGCCCGGAGGCGCTATGGAAGAAAATGAAACTTTGGAAAACACGGCTTTAAGAGAAGCTTTTGAAGAAGTTGGAATTATTCCAGATAATGTTGAAATTCTCGGTAAAATGACTCCATTACCAGTTCCGGTTTCAAAATATGTGATAACTCCTTTCATAGGAATAACTAATAATGAACCAAAATGGAATATTAATAGACAGGAAGTGGATGAACTTATTATTCTAAAATATACGGATTTGATTGATTCAAATAATGGATATTACGAGGATTGGAATCTAAANGGCAATATGCTTAGAGTTCCAATATTTAAAATTATGAATAAAGATATTTGGGGCGCTACCGCTGCAGTTCTAAGTGAATTAATAGACCTAAGTTCATAATTTAATTGAAAAAAGAATTCAAAGGTTCAACAATATTTGCTGAAAACAAATCACCAAAAAAAGCAGTTATGATAAATGAAAACGCTAATGGAATAATATATGGTATTTTGAAAGTAATCCAAGGATTCTTAATTCCTTTTTCTTCTAATTTATTCCACTCCTTATCTGAATCTAATTTGTGTTTAACAAAAGCAACCATCACTACCCTATCTCCAACAACTTGTTGCATAGGCCAAACAAAACTATCTTTTGCTTCATCAAGTTTCATTTTAGTGCCGAAAAATATCTGGAAAAAAGGACTTTCTAAATTTCCTTTAATTATGTTGAAAAAAGCTAAACCTATTGGAATAAATAAATAAATCAAAAGGGAATTCATAAAAATTACAAAAGGATATGGAAAACCTCTACTATCAAATGCAGTCAATGATTCTTCTGCAAATGAAAAAGAGAATGGTGTGATAAGACTAATTGTCATAATTGCTTTTACATCAGCACCTCCAATAGTGGGGCCAAAATAAAACCAAATATACATTAAAATCATTAAGAATGGAATCGCTATTAAGTCAATTATTAGATAATTATGTTTAGAAACCTGTTCAGAATTAAACGAAAATAAAAAATAAACTGAACAAAAAATTGCTAAATATTGACTAGCTTTCCAAACCATAGCCTGATTTTTATCTAAAATATATTCATCAACAAAAGAATTGAAAAATAAAGTCAAAGTTGCAAAAAGTAACGCCCATAGATAAAAACCATAATCTTCCCAAATTCTGGAAACATCATATATCAATAATAAAGAACCAAGGATTCCTCCATAAATCCATACAGAATTAGGAACACGACGTGTTTTAAAATCTAACCAAGAACCATATGATAACATGACTACGCCTATCAAAAATCTCAAAATATCAAGCTCAGCCATGTTAGTATNATCTAGTGGACCACATATTAATATATCTTTTAATCACAAAAGACTTTTGAATACATTTTATATACTAAACTAAGATGATAAGATTGTGGATTTAAGAGATCAATTATTGCCCAGTGAAAAATTGATAAAAGAATATAAAAATTTACTAGTAGAAAATAAGAAAGGAACTATTTTTCTTACTAATCTTCGAATATTTTTATCTACTAAAAAGGATTTTTGGAATTTCAATACAGAAGATATAATTTATATGGGTAGGATGAATAATCCACGTTTTTCATGGATGTGGCAAGTTCTAATATCAATTATTATTTTGTTTAGTATAACTTCTGGAAAAACCCTACTTTTTCTCATTTGCATAATTCTGTCTGCAGCTAGACAGTATCTCAAAATAGATTGCTTGGAAATTGGATTAGAAAATAAAAAATGGATTATATCTGATGATAACGAACAACTTGATGAATTGATGCTTCAGATTCAAACTAATCAGGTAACTGGAACACAAAGAGGTGAAGGTAAGCCCGTAGTTGATGCGGAAGAAGAATTTAATAAAAAAATAGAAATTAATATTGTGGGAGAAAATGAATCTGGACCTTTAAGATCGGCATGGATTTCACTATCTTTTGCATTTATTTTTTATTATCTTAATTCTTTTAGAGATTCTGGAAATATATGGCTCTTTGTATTTCTAATTTCTGCGTTATGTTCATATATTATTTACAAAGATAGAAGAAATACCAATCTAATGAGGCGTGTTGAACCCGAAGATGGTTTGATAAGAAAAGGATGGTATTTTATACTAAGAAAACTTAAAATTAAAATAATTAAAGCTAATTATACTTTAAACATAAATAATACCAATGTAAATATACGAAATTTGGGCTATGTTATAAGTTCAATTATTCTACTCCTGGCATTTACCTCTACTCACATTAATTCTAATCTTATTCCTATGTTATTCGGAATATCATTAGCTATTTCAGTCTACATGGCCGGAAGATGCTTAGCTGGTATACCTAGGCCAAGAAATAGAATGATTGCCAGAAGCTTTGTATGTACTCTTGTAGCCGTATGCGTAATAATTCCATGTCTTAATATCGTTCCATTATGTGAACCTGCAAATGCACTACTCCCAGCAACTTTTCTAGATAATGAAAGTGGAAATGGCTGGAAGAAATCTTACTCACAAGTAGACGAGTATGGACTTGGATTAGCTTCAACAAGCATTTATCTCTATACTGATGATGCAGAAGATGAAGAAGGAAATGAGGATGGTTACCCTGCAATTTTATTTGTTATTGTTCTAAAAATGCCTTTTGAGATTGACGAAACTGTACCTTTAGATATATTAAATGATCAATTTCAAAAAATGGCTATTGAGCAAGATATTGAACTAGATTCTGAACTTGAAAGTGGAAAACGAAAAACTAACCAAGGGTATGAAACTGAATATGTAATCTATAATGGAACTACAAAAACTGAAAAAATAGGTACTGATGAAGTTAATTATAAAGTAACTAAAGGTTCTGAATCAAAATATATTGGAGAGGTATGGAAAGCTCCAGAATACAATCTACTGGTAGTATCAATGGGCATTGGAATTATATCTTCTGAAACTATTAATGAAGATACTGGAATTGAGCCTATTGATGATTTAGTTGATAATTTAATTCCAAATCCATCTGACACCACGGATGAGAAAAATTGGAACGAAATGCTAGACCTAATTCCTGAAATCTATTGTTATCAAGAAGATTGGAATAATTAATTTTTACCTATCATCAAGCCTTCTTTTAAGGGGAATGAAACAAAATCTCCTTCCCATTTAACATCAGATTCCTCATCAAGTAAACCTGCAGAAACTAGTTTATTCATCATCATTTCTGCATCTTCTTTCGGTACTTTCAAATATTGTTTTTCATTTTCACTCATTTTAGCCAAACTCAATTCCTTGTGCTAAAGGTAAATCATCTGACCAATTAAGCGTATTGGTCTGTCTACGCATGTATGCTTTCCACGAATCTGATCCCGCTTCTCTTCCGCCTCCAGTGTCTTTTTCACCACCAAAAGCCCCTCCTATTTCTGCCCCACTTGTACCTATATTTACGTTCGCGATACCGCAATCGCTCCCTGAATGACTTAGAAACTTTTCAATAGACTGCATATCATTAGTAAATATTGAAGAGGAGAGGCCCTGATCTACTGAGTTGTGATTTTCAATAGCTTCTTCTAAATCTTCAAACTCAAACAAATATAGTATAGGTGCAAATGTTTCTTCTCTCACTATTTCCATACTCATATTTGCTTTTACTAAAGTAGGTTCAACATAGAAACCATCCGTTTTAATAACATTTCCACCATAAAGAATTTCTCCCTTTTCCTTCTTAATTATTTCTAAAGCATTACTATAATCATTTACTGCTTTGTCATCAACTAAAGGGCCTACTAATGTTGCTGAATCCAGAGGATTTCCTATTTTTATTTGGGAGTAAGAAGTTACCAATTTCTCAACTATTGAAGAATATATCGACTTGTGTAAAAATAATCTACGTGTAGAGGTACATCTCTGACCTGAAGTACCAACCGCTCCAAACAATACTGCCCTGAGTACTAGTTCAGGATCTGAATCAGGCATTACTATTATTGCATTATTTCCACCTAATTCTAAAAGTGTTCTACCTAATCTTTTAGAAACTGCTTCTCCAATCTTACGTCCCATATGGCATGAACCTGTAGCAGACACTAGTGGAATTCTTCTATCGTGCACAAGTAATTCACCAACATCTCTACTAGATCCAACAAGTAATGACATTACTCCATCCCACCCTAATGGTGTCATCACTTCATTGACAATCTTCTGAATAGCAATTGCTGTAAGTGGGGTTTTAGAAGATGGTTTCCAAACCATTACATCACCACAAACTGCTGCAATCATTGCATTCCATGCCCAAACAGCCCCAGGAAAATTAAATGCAGTAACAATACCTATAGTTCCTAGAGGGTGCCATTGCTCATACATTCTGTGATTTGGTCTTTCTGAGTGCATTGTTTTTCCATATAACTGACGACTTAATCCAACTGCATAATCTGCAATATCAATCATTTCTTGAACTTCACCTTCACCCTCTGCTTGTATTTTCCCCATTTCCCAAGAAATCAGTTTTCCAAGTGCAGTTTTATGCTCACGAAATGCATTGGCTAAATGTCTGACTACTTCGCCTCTCTTTGGAGCAGGTTCCATTCTCCATTTTTTGAAAATTTCAGAAGACTTCTGCATTATAGTCTCATAATCTCCTGAATTACACTGCTTAACTTTTGCAATTAATGTCCCATTTACTGGCGTTATACAATCTAAATCACTTCCAGAGCCCAACCAATTTTCTGAATAACCGCCTAAATTTACCTCTTCAATTCCTAACTCACCTAAGAAATCAAGTTTTGTCATACAGCTCCATAAAGAGCTACAATAAAGTACTTAATTGTACTAGTTATTTTTAATTGCCCATCTCTTACAACATTATGGCAGTTGAAGATTCTGAGCTTCAAGGATATGACGAAGCTCAAAAAGAAATGATGGAAGAAAACTGCATTGTTGTTGACGATAATGATCAAATTATTGGACAAGAGTCAAAAGTAAATTGTCACCTTAATGAGGGGAAATTACATAGAGCATTCAGCGTATTGCTTTTTGATTCAAACAACAAATTATTGATACAACAGCGTGCAGATGAGAAAATAACATTCCCCTCTATTTGGGCCAATAGTTGCTGTAGTCATCCTCTATATCAGAATGGCGAGCAGAATGGGATTGAAGGTGCGAGGAGCGCTGCAATCAGGAAACTAACTCAAGAACTTGGAATTAAAATGGGAGTAATTGAATCGGAAGACTTGAATTTTATTACAAAAATGCATTATAAATCCAGAGCTGATGAAAAATGGGTTGAACATGAAATTGATTACATTTTCGTGGTTAAAATGGATGTTCAAATAAATCCTAATACTAATGAAATACAAAGAACTAAATATGTTGATAAAAAAGAATTAGATAATTTATTCGATATGTCAAATAAAGGCGACGTTAAAATAGGACCTTGGTTCAGATTAATAAGAAACCATTTTCTTGATAAAATTTGGGAAAATATGGAATCTTTAAAGAATCTTGAAGATCAAAAAGTTCATCATATGGGAGAAGTAAATTGAGTATAAAAATTAAATTAGCTGAAAAAGCAAAAGATGTTGAAAAAGCCTTGAATGATTATTTAGTAATTCGTGAACCTAAAAAATTGTACGAAGCTATGGCACACATACCTCTTGCAGGAGGGAAAAGGCTTAGGCCAGTAATGGCCCAACTCACATGTGAAATGGTTGGTGGCGAAAGCAAAAAGGCTATACCTTTCGCTGCTTCACTAGAAGTTATTCACAACTTTACATTGGTTCATGACGATGTGATGGATGATGATGATCTAAGACATGGCGTAGCTGCTTGCCATACTGTTTTTGGACTTCCAACTGCAATTTTAGCTGGGGATTCTCTTTTTGCATATGCTTTTGAAATGATTGCTGAGAGCAATGTTGATGATAAAATTAAATCTGAATTAGTTAGACATACTGCATATACTGTCAGAAGAATTGCTGAAGGACAGCAGATGGACATCAACTTTGAGGAAGAAGAAACTGTAGATCCTGAGCTTTACCTTGAAATGATTAGACTAAAAACTTCCATTCTTTTTGGTTCTGCAGCATATGGAGGTGCACTAATTGGTGGAAAAGGGATTGAAGAAGCAAATGAATTAAGACAAATGGCAATCTGGGTTGGATTAGGATTCCAGATATGGGATGATTACTTGGATGCGACAGCTACTGCTGAAGTCCTCGGAAAACCTTCAGGATCTGATATTAGACAAGGAAAACGTACACTACTAGTGATTGAGGCTTTGGACAGAACTAACAACAAAGAAAGAAAGGAATTAATTAACATTCTAGATGACACTAACAATACCGATAATGATGTCAAGAGGGCTGTTGAAATTATGTCCAATTGTGGAGCACTTGAAAATTGCCGTGAACAAGCTTTAGAGTATCTAAATGGTGCTAAGAAAACTATAGAAAAATATCCTGAGAATGGTGCAAGAGAATTATTAGAAGAACTACTAGAATACATGGTTACAAGAGGGCATTAATCCCACCTAATCACCTAAATACAGGTTACAAATGAGATATTAATGAGTGACTCAGAATCTTGGACCTCTGGGCTGATTAATGAGCAGCTAAGAAAAAGATTTGAAAATCATGACACTGCTAAAGTTACAAATTTAGCAAACCAAACTTGTATTGCAACTAATATGCCTCCAAAAACAAATATTGTATTTGAAGGTAAAGCTGGAGATAATTTTGGAGGATTAAATCAAGGAAGTAAGATTGTCTTAAATGGTGATGCTGGAAGATTTGTAGGGAACGCAATGAAAAATGGGGAAATTATCATCAATGGAAATTGTGATGATGGGGCTGGACATTCAATGTCTGGTGGCAAAATAGTAGTACAAGGTTCTGTTGATGGAGATGCAGGAGCCTCAATGCATGGTGGCGACTTACTGATATCTGGTAGTGTTAGAGGGAATTTAGCTACCTGCATGAACCAAGGAACTATTATTGTTTGTGGAGATGTTTTGGGCGATATTGGTAGAATGATGGATAATGGTAAAATTTTCATTGCAGGAGATTTTGATATTAATGAGAATATAGACACAAAAAATATTTCCCCTAGTGATTGGAAAAAAATAAAAATTGTGCTTAAAGATAATGGTATTGATTCAAAAGATTTAGATTTCAAAGCTATACATTCTAAAAAATTAATTAAAAAACAAAGTAATTACAAGCCTGAATATAATAGCCTTAATGAAGAAATTATTTTAGTCCCTGCAAGCCTTACTAGAAGGCCTAGGACTCTAGGATTAGATGAACTAAATTTATCTTTGACTGTTGGAGCTAAAAAAGAGGAGCCTCTAAATCTTACTATTCCTTTACTATGGCAAGGAAATAATGCACCATCTTATTTTATTTGGAAAATTAATGAAAAGATAAATGATG
This sequence comes from Methanobacteriota archaeon, assembly GCA_002718915.1. Lineage (GTDB taxonomy): Archaea > Thermoplasmatota > Poseidoniia > MGIII > CG-Epi1 > CG-Epi1. The sequence continues at coordinate 16,108 of PBGF01000026.1, forward strand.
AAATTAATAATGCAAATGTAGGAATTATTGATCTTACTGCAACAAATATTAATCGTCGATTAGATATGAAAAAACCTACTGATTTGACACTTGTAGTTGATTTACTAAGTCAAAGCTCAGCAAATCGATTACCGATTTTGGTTAGAATGTATGCTGGTGATGTTGATAATGATTTAGGCGTCATTGCAAAGTCAGGAGCTGATGGAGTTATTTTAGTGGGTGATAAAATACCGATAGAAGCTGCATTAGTCTCATCAAGGAATTATAAAGAGGAAATGATTATATTTGCTGAAACTGAAAATTTAGATTGTAATAATTCTGTAAAACTATTAGCATTAGGTGCTTCTGGAATATTCTTACAAAACAAATGCAGTGGCAGTGAACTAAAAGAATTTGGAAGTAATTTATCAAGAACTGTTGGATCATTGGGTGTAGGAAATGCCTCTGATTTGAGTTTAGAACATCTGCAAACTACAAGCCAAGAAGTTGCTTCGATGACTGGTATTTCTATAGCTGGATATAATTCTGTTTTACCTATGTGGAGACATTAAATTAAGCTTTCATTTCTGAGGACCTAATATAAGACCAAGTAGAAACTGCAGTTAAAATTGCTGAAATTATCATTTCTCTTTGATGATCCTCCCAACTAATTGCTATAATAACTAATGAAGCCAAACCAATTATTCCTGCATAAAATTTGGCTTTATCTGGGTCTTCCGTAAAGAATGAATGATTTTTTCCTGACATAAAGAACCATATTGTTACATAGACCATGGCTGAAATTAAAATTGCTGTAGAAAGCGCTCCTGAAGGATCTGTAACTTCTGAATCTGAACTCAATATAGGAATGTTCATGCCTTGCTGAATAACTAAAACTAAGTATACTACAAGTGTTCCATAACCTGCTCCTGCCACAAGATATAGCCAACCTCTAAGTGACTCTTCTCTTTCTGCTTCACTAATTGAATCTGGAAATAGTGAACTAGAAGACTTTGTAGAAGAAGAGGTATCTGTTTCTCTTCTTATTACTTCATCATCACCAACTTCTTCTATTTCTTGGCCAGGTAATGTTTCATCAATATCTAAATCGTTCACTATTCTTCCTCTTTCAATGGCACTATATTATGCCCCTTAAAATCAAATTTTACAGAACGACGGACTAAACCTTTCAATGTAAGTGAAGTTACTCCAATATCTCTTCCAACATCATTTGCAAAAGTTCCTTCGTCTCCTATCAAATCAACAATTTTAGATTCATATTTAAAAAATTCTTTATCTGGCATTAAAACTACTGTGAGAAGTTCTTGTGTTTCATCAAATGTTAAAGATGTAGAAATTTGAAAAGCATTATAGAATGTTCGATAACTTTTCTCAGGCCTTCCTGTTTCCTTATTAACTTCCCATCTTGATTCAATTAGTTTAAATTTTTCATAATATACTATAATATCATTAGCTTCATCACCAAACTTATCAGTTAAGTCACTAATCATTGTCCAGTCTTCTGCTAGAGTACTCAACACATTTCTTCTAATTTCTGAATCTACAGCTCTAAAAAGTGCCACTAATTCGGCTGGGTCGTTAATTAACTTTACGCGCTTCATCTCTACATGTCTACCATTACAAGAACCCTATAAAATATAACTAGACACTATTCTAAATGTCAATTTCTCCTTCCAATCCACAATCTGGGCACTTAAGTTGCTGTGAACCCGAAATTTTTGGAATATCAATTTGGGAAGAACATTGTGGACATTCAACTGTCATCATTTCGGGAACCTCTTTACTAACAACACGTTTCCTCATAACCTTTCTTTTCGTTGGCTTCCTAACTTCTTCTTCTGAAGGCTTTGAATTAGAAAATGAACTGTCTGATGTAGATTTAGAAGGTTTAGAAATTTCTGGTGATGAATAGGTATCAAAATTATCTCTTTTAAAATAAAATACTAAGCCACTAATTCCGATTAATAATACAGCAATTCCAAGTAAACTGCCTGTGGTTGTCAGTTTAGAAGTTAAGCTGTCATTATTACTAGATGAAGTATCAGATACAGAATTTTCTTTTACAACCGGAATTCTACAATAATTTGTAGCTGTTAAATCGTCATTATCTGTAACTTTGATAACTACAAGATAACCTTCTTCATCTTCTGATGTTGAATTATAAGAATGCGTCGCAAAATTAAAACCTACGAAATCAACTGAATCCGGTGAAACTTTACTTGGACTATCAAAATCCCACTCATACTTAACAATTGAGCCTTGAGGTTTGAAAGCAGATGCTGTGAAAAAAGCCTCCTCATTGATTCTTATCTCTGGATCACAGATTAATTCGACTGAGGGTTGAGAAATTATTGAAATTGTTAGGTTTATTGTGTTACTTAATGCACCTTTAGAATCTTTTGCATAAACTGAAACAATATGTTCTCCTTGATCTGTAGATGATGAGGAAAACAAGGCTTTATTATCATCATTAAAAAGAGTTACACTTTCAGTAGACCAAAAATATGATAACGTATCATTATCTGCGTCTGAACCTATAACTGTTATTTGAGCTTCCTCCCCAGCAATCACTGGATTAGGGCTTATAGAATCAAGCTCAATAATAGGAACTCCATTAACAACTATTTCAATACTTATATTGGCAGACCAAAAACCAACACTATTCTTTGCCCTGAATGTAAGAGTATGGACTCCTAAACTAAGTTCTGAAGAGGTTAAATTCAAATTATTTGAAAGTATCCCATCCAAATTAGAAATCCATTCAAAAGTTTCCATAGTAATATCATCGGATGTCGTTGAAGATGCGGAAGCTGAGATAGATAAAGTATCTCCTAAACTTATCATACAATTAGCTAAATCCGAACAATTAGAAACTGATAATATAGAAACTTCTGGAAAATCTCCCACACCAATCTCCATAGTTGCAGGTCGGCTCCAAAGCCCTTCATTATCTTGTACCGTCAACGATATGGTGTGTAAGCCCATTGTCAAATTAGATAGGGTAAAATTATCTAAAAAAGAGAGATTACCATCAATAGAAGAAGACCAATGGTAATTTGAAACAAAGCCATCAATGTCTATACCGGACCCTGTAAATGTTATCTCCTCTCCAGGCAGTGCAATGCTTGGATTAATGATATCGATACTAGCTGTTGGAGGTTGATTATCTAGTAATTGTTCATAGTATATAGATATACCTGATTCAGTACCTACAAGAATATTCTCACCTTTATAAGATAAAGATACTGCAGTTACTGCATCTACTGCATTTGCTGTCCAGACTTCATCTCCTGTACTTGCATTAGCTAAAACTAATTTTTTATTATCTGAACCTGCAAAAACATAAGTTCCTTTACCATTAAATGTGCAATCTGTTACAATTCCTCCAATATTTTTCTGCCAAATATCTGAGCCTACAATGCCATCAAAAACTGTAAGCATGCCTTCTTCTGTTCCATATGTATAATATTTTGAGGTTAAATCTGCTGAAACACATGTTACCTCATTTGGTTGAAACATAGTTATTGGATTATCACTTCCTGAAGAGGGATAAACGTGAACACGGCCCGAATCAGTTCCAATAACAAGATGTGAGCTATTTCCTGAGAAATCAATATCTGTTATTTTACCATCTAACACATCCGAATGCTGCCAAACATCATCTTCATCTGAAGTTAAGAAAACATATACATTCCCACTAAATGTTCCTGCTGCAATGTATTTTCCATCAGGTGAAATACTGACTGTAGACATTTCTTGTTCGGGAAAATTCACATTCCAAATTTCAACATTGCTATCTTTGTTAAAAAAATATACATTGCGACGATCTACTGCCGTTATATTTGACCCATCATCCGAGATATCAATACCATATAATCCTGCAAGAAAGCCTCCCTTATCCCATTCTTTTGTACCTTCTGACCATAATGTTAGTTTATTTGTCTCCTCGCCAGTCAGGACATACTTCCCATCTAAAGACATTTCCATGTAACTAATACCTTGAGAAAGTGTTCTTGTATTATAAGGATTGTATGGTGGGTCTGTATTATTTTTCCAAAGTGAAACTGATTGGCCATAAATAGCGGAAATATTTCTTGAATCTGAAGAAATTGATACGTCTGTAATTGAACTACTAGATGACCATGACCAAACCGGTTCCTTTGATGCTTCAGCCTGATTAAAAGAATAAATTAGTATTAGAAAAAATGCAAATGCTACCAAATTTCTTACCAAATTCAATATATTCCTCAAATGTAAATAGTAAGGGGATTTATTACAGTGAGCCTAACCCCTCATTAAATTATATCTGCCTCGTAACTCTAATACTTCTAGTGCCTCAAGAACTTCTTTGGATGAATTCCATACTGAATAAGCCTCAAGAAATATCTCTCTTCCTAATATTTCTGAATGATGTGCTTCTAAAGATTCCAAAAATACTCGAAGATCAGAGGCTCTTGATTCAGCATCATCATTAAACGTAGACAAACCAAAATCAATTGCATATAAATCATCAGATATCACAAAGTTACTGGTCGTTGGATCACCATGAACTATGCCCAAAGAATGAATTTGTGACAAAAGTTTTGCAGTAGAAACAAGATATTTTTTATATTCGCCAGTTCGAAGTCCTTTTTCAAGAGTAATACCCTCTAAAAACTCCATTATAATTTGAGATTTCTCAACATTGACTTCATATAACGCTGGAACTAAAACACCTCCAGATAAAAGACGCTCAATTACACGCGACTCACTTCTTAGCCTTTCAGTTACTAATCTTTTTTCTAAATCTGGATGTCTGTACGATCGTTTGTTTCTAACCTTAGAAATTGCTGAAGAACCTTGCCATTCAATTTTTTCAACAACTGCCTCAGCGCCTCTGAATATCACCTCCATGTAACCTCTACCATATCTGTTCTATATTTTTGATGAACTCTGTTATCTTCTTCAGTAATTTGATAAGATCCATTAACCATTTGGTATCCTAGCCAACCAATCATAACTCCATTATCCACACACAGATCCTTTGATGGAATAAAACACTTAACACCTCGTTCCTCAGCCATTATAGTGGCCATTTCCCTCAACCTTTCATTACAAGCAACACCTCCTCCAAGAACTAACTCTGTTTTTCCTGTATGAGCAAGTGCTCTTTCAGCCACTTCACAAGACATGGCAAAAGCATTTTCTTGTAATGAATATGTTACAGTTTCAATCGAATGTCCAGAATCTAGCTTAGATTTTGCAGCTGTCATCAGACCTGAAAATGCCATATCCATACCTTTTACAGAATAGGGTAAATCCAGCAAATCAGGCCCTTGAGCTAACTTTTCAATTTTAGGACCACCTGGAAATCCCATTCCAGCTTCTCTAGCAAATTTATCTAAACCATTACCTATCCCTATGTCTATTGTTTCACCAAAAACCCTGTATTTTTCGGAAGCATATGCTATAACCTGTGTATTAGCACCTGACAAATAAAGAAGTACGGGATCTGTTGCTCCCTCAAGTAAACCTATCTCTAAATGAGCTACGCAATGATTAACACCAATGAGTGGAATATTATTTGTATAAGCAAATGCTCTTGCTGCTGTAGCTCCAGTTCTTAGACAAGGCCCTAGACCGGGACCTCTAGCATATGATACTAAATTAATATCTGAAGGTGTTAAATTTGCATCTTCAAAGGCATTTTCAAAAAGTATAGGAAATTTATCTGAATGGTGTCTTGCAGCTTCACGAGGATGAATGCCTCCTTCTTTAGGAATATACATCGATCTTTGATTAGATAATATTTTCCCTTCGGAAGTTATTATTCCAACACCTGCAGTATGGGCTGTTGACTCAATACCTATAACTATCTCTGACACTTTTACTCTTCTTCATCTGAATTATCATCTTTAGAATCTCTATTTTCTGAAGCCAAACTTATATCTTCCTCAGACAGTTCATCTGCATCTTCAGCTCCTGAATAAATAATATACGAACATAATGTTAATATCATTAATATAACAAATAATGCAAACATATTTCCTGATTCTTTATCATCTGCACTTTTACTACCTACTTCTACAAACTTAGATAAGGACAGAGTTGAATTATCGGCCAATAAAGCAATCTCTAAATTAGTAGTAATTCTTAAGGATAATGGACCTTCTATCGAAGCTTGCCAGGAAATATTACCAACCGTTTCCTCATTTGGTGGTAGAACTATGCTGTCCCTAGCAAAACCTTGATTATTGTTTATATCCATATTTAAAAATAAATTAGAAAAATTATAATCTGTAGGATTATTAATTGTTACAAGAACATTGATATGTGACCATTTTGGAACTACTTGTCCAGGCTCCCAAAGCTTTCCTGATGCATAAACCTCTGCAGATTTATATTCTATAGCTGAGACATTAAGATTAAAATAACGAATAATTGCAGTATTGTCTGTGATAACTTGCGACCATGCATCATCTACATGTGCAATCCCGAAATTTGCAAATGCTGTGAAATTAGCAATATGATTTATACGTTGGCCCAATGAATTAATCTCATATTCCTTAGCCCAATTCCAACTACCCAACATAGTTCCATCATTATCCCATTGTCTAATCTGAAAACCATCAACTGGTAAATTCGTCGAAGTATCCATTGCTGTAAAATTAATCCACCATTCCTGAGTCATCCAAGAGGTACAATTAGAGAAAATAACTTGATTCTGAACTGGAATCGTGCCTATAGAACGAAGACCAAGTGTGTAATTAGATATAGATATATTATCCATATTTAGAATAGTATCTTCCGAGAATATACCATAATTAACAATACTCTGGCCATCTAATAAAGTATCTTCAATAGTTGCTTCACCCGATACAAGCCAAATCATAGAATAATCTATACTTGAATTTGAAATAATTAACGAGCCGGCATCTGAAACTATTGTATACATGCTATAAGAAAGTGTATCATTACCTATCGTACTAATTGTTGAATTAGAAATGCGTAATTCTCCTGTTGAATTTATTCTAATCTCAGAGACAGTTAAATCAATGGATCTATTCACATTTATATGAGAATTCTCTATTGATAAATTTCCATCTACAAGAATATCGCCATCAAGCCATACTTCTGAATTTGAGATAGTGAAATCTTCTCCATAACCTATCTTTAACTCTTCATACTCTAATGTTTCAGAAGACACACTACTGATTACAAAGATTAATGAAAAAAAGAAAATTCCACTAATGTGATGACATAAATTCATAATATTGCAAAGCCTATCCCTTATAAATTCTATCTATCTAAGGTGTGAAACTCGTTTTAAAGGGAGCTTTATCTGACATACTAATGAGAAAGGTCCTAGGCATAATCATAATCATTATGTTGTTGCCTATTGCACAATCTGAGATTGATGAATATACTAGTCATCCTGGCAATATACCTAATTTCCACAATTTTGAAACACCGCAATTAGAGCCTGGAGAGAATGATATTTTTTCTCTTGAAATACAAAATAGGTACATTAATAACATTACAAACGTTAGCATAAAGGCTGAAATATACCACAGAGCAGACATAGATGAATCTGAGAAATTAGATGAAATCAATAGTAAAAAAAGACCAACTATTACTGAAAATTGTTGGAATTATAAAGGTGATAAAGAAAACTGCTTAGAAAGTTCTAATCCTAGTGTTGCTAATTTCAATATAGGATCAATTTTGATTAACCAAAGTGTACAATTAAAATTTGATATAAATACAAATGAGGACACAAAGGAAGGCACCTATTTTGTTAGATTTTCTATGAATTATGAATTGAATGAAACTGAAAGAATACTCCAATCAAGAGGATTCTGGAATATGGAACAATGGACTGAAGCTACTACTAACCTTTCAGAAGATTATCCTGGAAATATTAATCTTGATTCACTAAATATTGATGGAATAATCCCAGATTCTTCATTTGGAATAAAAAAACCAATCCCAAAATGGCCCTTATATCTTTTAATTACGCTTACAATTGTATTTGCTGGATTATCTATAATATTTTACCTTGAAGAAGAAGAAACCTATCCTGAATTAAATAAATGGCTTCAAAAGATGAGGGGCAAATTTAATCAATTTTGGTTGCGTTTTAAGTACCGAAAAAGCAGCTAATGAAGCATAATCTAAATCGCCAGTCCTTTCAATAGCTTTCTTTACCTTTGCTTCACCTAGAATTGAAATTATTTCAGCTAACTGATTATCATTTAAACTTAAAAAAGCTTTTCTAAGGTAACTTCCCTTTCTCAATTCTCCTCCAATTCTATTTGAAATCAATTCTTGATATTCACTCAAATTATCTGCACATAAATCTCCCAAATCTAAAGCCCTTGAGGCCACTTCAAACGCCGCATCTGCAGAAATCAAACCTGAATATATCCCTCCACCGGAGGTAGGTTTAGCCATTCCTGCTGCATCTCCAGTAAGTATCACATTATCCGTATAACTAGGATTAGCTATTCCAAAAGGAATAAGTCCACTTATCAAATTAATAATTTTAGCACCTCCAAGCAATTTTGATGGAGCTCCTTTCAAAAAATAGTCTCTGAAGAAAGGCATTGGCTTATGAGGTAAAGTTGTAGCTACACCAATACGCCCTTCATTTGGCCCAGTAGGTATTCCCCAACCAAAAAAACGAGGGGCTAATTCAGAACCTACAAAGAGGTCTACATGAGTATCTTTTCCCTTATATCCTTTAACATCGGCACCAAATGCAGTTAATATTTCTCTTTTAGCACTAATTCCTGAATTCTTAGCTACTCTTGATAAAGGCCCATCTGCACCAACCAACAATTTAGTTTCAATATGGAATTTCTTATCTTTATTCCTTATTTTGGCTTTGATGCCCCCTTTTATTTTTTCATGCCCTAAATATGTATGGCCATTCAATAATTCAGCTCCTGCCTCAGAAGCCTTATCTGCAATAGATCTATCCAAATCTGGCCTATCAATAACTAAGGCTTTAGTTTCTGAAGCTTGGAAGTCCAAGAAGGAGTCTTTAGGTCCCCATAATCTAGCACCATCCATCTCTTTCAATATTGGCCTTTCATATCCAAGATAATCAAATGTTCTGGGTGTTATCAAGCCAGCACATTGACATGGCTCACCAATTACTTCAGCCCTATCAATTAGGACTACTTTGTAGCCTTCCTTAGCAAAATTCCATGCTGCTCTAGAACCACTTGGCCCTGCACCTACGACTAAAACGTCAAGCATTGCTTGAATTTTACTCTAGTGGTACTAAGTCTACCTGACATTTATCAGTTAGACCGGCATCTGCAAGTGTTAGATTATTGTCTACTGCAACTCCATTCAACATAACTGCAAAGTTTGCGTGAGGTAATGGGAATTTACCTACACAATTCTGCAATAATTTGTTAACTGGCATGTTAGATGGAACTTTAACATTTGCTGTTTTACCATCTATTGTCGAAACTATAGCTACACTTATCTTTGCTGGAGGTGCTGCTGCAGGCTCCTCACCTGTGCTTTCCTCATCTCCTGAATCATCAGAATCGTCATCAGATTCTGAGGAAGAACTGCCTTTCCTTCTACGAAGCATTACAACAGGTATAGCTAAGGCAAAAAGACCTACTACCAATAATACTGGAATCAATAAAGGAACGCCTGTTACTAATTCTCTTTCGGATAAGGTATTAATAAATTCAATCTCACCAAGAACTGCAGGTAATGTAAGCTCAAAGTCTTCAACTACGAACTCATCATTATCAGTTCCATCTCCATTGTTAGTGGTATCACAATTATTACACTGCTGTATCTCGAAGTTTCCTGTACCTGCATCAATGGTCCATGTTAAAGTCAAGAAATCTTTGTTGTCTTTATCTGGAACTGTCCATGTGAAACTTACTTCTGTAGTATCATCCTTGTTTATTGATTCACTAATTTGCTGTGAAACTTCAGTTCCTGTACTATCTTCAAACTTCACTTGTAATGGCTTAGATGAAATTTGCCAATCTGCATTACCTATGTTCTGTACAGTTACTGTAATATCAACTTTTTCTCCTACTTGTGGACTAGTTGGATCCATAACTACTTTCTTAATCTTGAAATCTGGCAAGACGGAGAATTCAACTGGTATTTCACTCTGTTCAAACACTCCTGTTCTTGGCCATACGTTATCTGAATATCGTCCTAATTCATCAAACATGCGACCAGTCTCTGTAGAGAAACCATCTCCCTCAGATTCACAAGTAAAATCTGCAATATCAACATCATCACATACTGGATTAACCTCTGCAATGAATGCAGTCCATTCTTCTAATTGTGCTTTCCATCTGAAACGTACTTCTTGAGTTTCACCAGCATCTAAATCGAATAATACATATTCTTGATTTGTACGGTCTTTTAATCTTACATTCTCACTGCTTGTATCTGCAGTAATGTAAAGACGACTGTTATCAACGTCTGCAGCCCCTGCGTTAGTAACTGTAACTGTAAAAGTTACTGTATCATCTACATTTGGAGTACCTGCGTTAGAACCTGCATACTTACTGTCTACACGCATTGCAGTAATCTGTAAATCAGGTTTTACTCTAAGTAATTCAGAATATCTTGCATCATTATTATTTTCATTTTCCTCTAATATTTCACCATTATCATTGTTCTTATCATAATCTGCTCTAGCTTCCACATACCATTCACCACCTTTGATAAGCCAGTCATCAGAAACTAATTCTTTGGAATTACCTTCCTTAATGTTTGTAGATCTTCCAGAACTACCATATAATTGATAGATGTAAGTATTTTTGGAATCATCAAATTCAAAACCTGCAATCAGTAATTCATCTATTTCTTGTTGCGTTGTTGGTGCTTTTTTAGGATAATAATACATCTCTACATTAACATCATCTGCGTCTGCTGAACCTGTATTTTCAACATCTACATAGATTACAACTGTATCTCCATCTTTAACTTGTGAGGCGTTACCAAAAACACCATCAATTTCTATTCTGATATTACTTTGCTTGATAACTATCTCAGGCCTTTCAATTACTACAATTAAATCAATTTCTTGACGTGCATTAGGATCATCTTCCTCATTTCTAACTGAAATCTTAACTGTTTCATTTCCGACTTCAGCTTCATCATTTACTGATATGAAAACCCAAAGATCATCAAGTTCACCTTCTTCAATAGTCACTCCAGCGTTTGGCCAACTTTGTGTTTTTGAACTATCTTGGAAGAAAGTAACTGTCCAACCATCCTCAAGTGTAGATTCAACTTCAGGAATAAAAATATCATCATTTGAGCCAGTATTATCCAATTTAACCTTGAATTTTACACTGTTCTGTGTAGTAGACCCTTCATATTCTGGATAAATTTCCTTCATACTATCAATTGCTGTAGCTGATAGTTCTCTTCTTGGAGATGCAACTTCAAGATTAACTGAAACTTGAACTGCTGGATCAATTCCATTATTAGGTGAAAACTCAGTAAGTACACTGTAATTTCCTATATCTGAATCTTGATCTGGTTCAACACATAAGTAAAGATACTTGGACTGACCTGCTCCAATTGATCCGGTAAAACTACTTGAACAAGAAGGATTTTGGAATATTTCTACAGTCCATTCATCTGGATAAGTAGTTGCAATTGTTTCTACGTTTACTGAATCTTGACCATTACCTGTATTTGTAAGCTTGAAAGTAAATTTCTCAGTTCTTTCCTCAGCATCGGTCTCAGTGGAAGGATAAGAAGTTATTGATTCAGAACCTACAATTTCTACTTTAGCTCCATAAATCTGGCCAATATCAACTTGTAATGAGGCCGTATCACTTTGAGATAAATCTCCTCCTGATTTGACCTTGACAGTTATACTATAACTATTTTCCTGAAGCGCAGTCCTTTCTTGGTTTGTCAAATTCTCAAGAACGTAGGCTGGCAAGGTTACATTAACTGTAACAGAAGCTGTTTGCTCTTTTTCTAATGTAAGAGAAGTAATATTAGAAGTAGCCCAGCCCAAATCATCATCTAGGATTGAAACAATTAAATTATCAGCTCCGTCTCCTGTATTCTTAACATCTATTGCAAATGATGCGGTAGAACCTGGTAACTTCTCAATTTCTGTTACATCAGTACTTATTTCCACACCTCTGCTCAAATCTACTTCTACTGTTAAATTGACTACATCAACTGATTTATCTCCAGTTGCACAATCTTCACAATCTGAGACTCCTCTAATCGACAAAGCATAATCTCCCTTAGCTGTACTCTCAGGAACTGTTATTGACAAGGTAACTTCCTCTGTACCACTTTCTGCAACGTTAACAAATGATTTACTAAAATCTAGACCTGTCCAACCATCTGGCTTATCTACAATACTCATTGCAATAATATCATCACCAGTTCCCAAATTTTCGATATCTATTGTAACTGAAACTGGAACTCCGACAGTCGCCTCAACTGTTCTATCGCTATCTGCAACAGATAAATCAATCCAATATTCTTGATTGACAATAGTGATTATGCTTACAGTCTTATTCGCATATTTAGGTGGATTCTCTTTTTGAGCTTCATCTGAGGAAGCTGTCAAATTAATACTAAATGCCTTATTATCCTCACCAGATCTTATTGAAACATTCAACTTAACTATCTTTTCTCCACCGGCTGGAATTTCTTCAACCTGGAAAGAAACTGGATCTACAGACCAACCTGCTGGATAATCATCAATATTTACCGTAAATGTATCATTACCCGTTCCTTCATTCTGTATACGTACATCATATTGTATTGTTGAACCAGGATCTCCACTCTTGGATGAGACAACTACATCAACCTTAAACTGTTTATTGACTGATACTTTAACTGTTCCTGTATCGTATGCTGATGGGTTATCTTCTGATGTGCCATTTACAATAATATCATTATCTCCGACTGTTGCATCATCATCTATATTTACTGTTAAGTTAACTGTTTTTGTTTCACCACGAGTTAATTCAACTTCATCTACTATTGAAGCCCAAGATGACTTATCACCTTCAAGAGCTAAGGATACTGTATCTTCACCATTACCCTTATTTTTGATAGTCATTTCGAATGTTAACTCATCTCCAGGATCTCCTTTCTTAGAACTATCGCCAGAAACTTGAACTGAAACCTCATAAATTTGAAGCACGTTCACAAAAATATTTCTAGTTGTTGTTGTTGAATCATCCTCAGATGTTGCTTTGACAATTATAGTATAACCATTCTTTGCTTCTGTATCCTTTGGTGGAGTTACTCTAAGTGTTGTAGTATCATTTGCACCGGCTGCAAGGGTAAATGCTGAATCTCCAAGTTGACCCCAGCTAGCATTTCCCCCAACTAAGGATAGAGAAATATCATCTTCACCATTACCATCATTCGTAATTTTAATAGTGAAATTAACTTGTTCTTCAGGCTTAGCTGATTGTGTATCTTCTCCATCTATTGCTAATTTAGGCTCATAATTTTGCAATACTGTTGTTCGCGAAGTATATGTAGAATTAATAGATGAATTAAAGTCTGAAGATATAGTAACAATTATCTGTGTCTCAACATCTGCTGCCGCATCATCTGGTGCTTTAACTACTAACACATCTGTTAGTGTAATGTTATCATCAACTCCAAGGTTACTGATTTTATCTTGATCCAATGATGCATCCCAGCCTTCTGGTAGATTTGAGGTATCTACTTCCAAATTAAATGTATCCACAGCATTACCCTTGTTGGTAACTTCAAAGGAATAATAAACACGCTTACCTGCTTCAACATCACTTGAACTTGAACCTACTTTATCAACCTGAAGTGCTGGAAGTTGATTAACTTTAACTGTAACTGATGTGGATGAAACTGTTTGTCCATCCTCTGAAGTAGAAATAATAGTAATACTCTTCAAACCTGCAATTGCTTCGATGTCTGGAGTTACTGAAAGATTGAAGAATCCTTCTTCGTCAATATCAAGAGTTATCGTCGAAGGTTGAGGTGTAATATCCCATGAATCTACACCATTAGCAGTAAAAGAAATTGTTACACTATCTTCTGTATTACCGCCAGTGTTATTGACACTAACGAGGAATTTTACATTTTCATTTGGATCTACAGTCTTTTCACCAATTGATGGAGTCAGTGTAGTTCCATAAACGTTGTTAACTGTTAAAGATGCTGTTTGAGTCTTAGTTTTACCTCCACTATCACTATTTTGTGATTTAGACTTGAAACTAACTTGTGCCGTATCTCCTCCTTCAGCCGTATCTGTTGTCCTATCTGCTATTTTAATAAAAAGTGTAGCCGTTCCAGATTCATCCTCTTCAACAGATAAAGTAGATGGTAAAATAAAGGCTGTATAACCTGTAGGAATAGTAGAATTAGTGACACTCATATCATAAGTATCATCGTTATCTCCCGTATTTTCAATTGTTATTGTATACTGCAGTTGCTCTTCTGGATCTCCAGATTGAGAACTTGGGCTTACAGTCATCTTGTGATCATAAGCATCAGCTGAAGCGACTCCTGTAATTAGGAGAAATCCAAAGCATATTAGCGCAAGCGCCAATGTGTTAGCAAACCAATTTTTTAGGTTAAGGCTCATAGCGTATCAATGTTTTCACCAGAAAGTAGCATATAAAGCTTAGTGATTAATTATTAATAATAGTTGATAATAGTTATTATATGAGTAACTCATATTCCCTACCTCCAATACTAGTCATGCAGATTGAAGCTCTCGTCGATTCAGGGCACTTTAGTAGTAGATCTGATGTAGTAAAAGAATCGCTTAGATTTATGATAGAAAAGAAGAATCACCTAAGGTATGCCTCTGCAGTTGAAATATATAAGAAAGGAAAGGCCACACTAACCAAAGGTGCTGAAATTGCTGGCGTTTCTCCAGATAATTTTAGAGGAATTTTGAATGATCAAGGAATTGTGACTCCTGATACTGTAGAATGGGAATCAATAGAGTAATGCAAAACACTAACAATTACAAAAAAGCTGTAAAGTGGCTTGATGGATTAAACCAGAATAAAATTGTACCTGGATTGGAACGTATTAGCAAATTGATGAAGATATTCAATGACCCTCAGAATAAGCTAAGAATAATCACAATTGGAGGTACAAACGCAAAAGGCAGTACTAGCTATAATCTTAGTAACACATTAATGCAAACTGGAAAGAAAATTGGATGTTATACCTCACCACACTTACACAGTGTAAGAGAAAGAATCAAAATAAATAATAAATACATTGATAAAAAGAAATTCAGTGAGAAATTATTCAATTTGAAAAATGAAGCTACTAAAAACAAGATTAAAATAACATATTTTGAAGCCCTAACTGCGTTAGCTTATCTGTATTTTAGTGAAGAAAAAGTAGATTATGCTGTAATGGAAATTGGTCTTGGTGGTGAATGGGACGCAGTTAATGTTGCTGATGCTGAAATCGCAATATTAACAACATTAGGTTTAGATCATACTGAGTATCTGGGCAATGATCTACACGAAATTGCAACTACAAAAGCCAAAATTGTTCGAAAGGAGAGTATAGTTATCACAGGTTGGGATAAAGAATATCACAAATACATACCAAAATCAAAAGAACTCCATGAGGGAAAATCTGTAAAAGAATGGATTCAAATTTGCATTAAATGCTTAAAATTATCAATTCAGCCAATTATTAGCAAAATTCCTGGAAGACAAGAAAATTATTTGAATTTTACATTAGATACAGCCCATAATGAACAAGCTATAGAACATATATTAAGTCTAAATAATAATTACACCAAAATAATCGTTGGAATGCTTCAAGACAAAGACATTGAATCTTTTGTTTCTAAATTGCCTCTAAATTCCACAATATTAGCATGTAATCTTAATAGTGAAAGAAGTGCCTCTTCTGAATATATTTACAATATATGTAAAAAAAATAATATACGGTGTAAGCAATTTGTAAACGTAAAGGAAGCGATTTTATCCATAAAAGCTGAAAAAACCTTGATTACTGGATCTTTCTATACAGTCTCAGAAGCAAGAACATATTTTAAACTAGAAGGATATAGTGAACTATAATTATATGTCCTTTACTCATAATATAATGAAACAAGCTTTGAGTACCATTACTATTTTGATTTTATTAATCACTACTATGAGTAGCGGATGCCTCGACAATGGTCTTTTTGGTAATGAAAATGATAAACTCTCATTGTACTCACCAGAATGGGAAAAAGGAGATTTCTGGGAATATGCCATCACCATTGATGGAAAGCAATTCTCAACAACAATGGTTATTTCTGTAGATGACGATGATTCAGATTACTACATTGGTGCAGGAAACCTAGATGATGCAAAGAGACATTCCGTTTTAAATTATAATCCTGCACTTGGAAGAGTTCAAATGTCTGACTTCTCAATTTATGAGAACAATATACCTCAGAAAATCATTGATTTTCCTCTAAACCAAGACAAGAGTTGGGAATTTGGATTATATGATGAAAATTTCAAAGCGAGCGTAATAGATATAACTGAGTCAGAAGCGGAAATAAGTGCAAATGCAGAAAGTGGAGCTTTCATCAAATATATTTTCAATAAAGATGCGAGATGGATTAACAGTTTTGAATATACAAATTCTAATGGTGAAATAATATTGCTTATGACTCTCGGAAATTATGGAAGTGGATATACAGGTAATTCATATTTTTGCAGAGGTGGAGACCTCTTTGATGAAGAATTTATTGGACCTGATTTTGGAGTTTATGATACGCGATTTGCAAATGAAGGACATGAAAGATATGGGCCTTGGAATTACATTGTATATTATTTAGAAGCTGACATAGGAAGTTCTGGAAGTGGTGAATTAGTATTACGTGATCATGAAGGAACTGAAGTTCTAGTTGAAACATTCAGCCCCGGAACAAACCAACACATAATGGGAACTGTGGCTGGCAGCAGTGGAAACTGGACTTTGGAAATTTCCTTATCTGGTAATGCAGATGTTAGAGCTAGAATTGCTGGTGCAATACAATACACCTATTCAGTTTAATTACTTTACAAACAATCTGTATTTTTGATCAGTTTCACGAATTTCATTCTCTATTCTTTGTGATAAATACTTTTCTGGATTTCTAAAACTAGAAATTTTCTCTTCCATTTCTTTGAAAGTTTGGTATGGCCTATTACTAACTATAAGATTCATAGTTTTTTTACCTAGCCCCGGAATTAATTCTAAGGAATGATATCTACGTGATATCGGTCCTGCATGATTGTAAAATTGTATAAATTTCTCTTCATTATCTTTTACAATTTCATCTAATACAAAACTTAACTCACTTTGTGCAGTATGCGTCAAATCAGAATAATTGACTCTTGCGCGTACATGATCTATTTGTTTTCGATCTTCTGTCTCTTTGCCAATGTAACACTTATCGCCAATATTTATTGCTGCACCTGCAATTGGTTGCATATCAAAAATTTTAAACTCTTCAATTCCTAATCCGTAAACTAAAGGCTCTCTTCTAAATCTTCTTTTACTATCGGGCCTTCCTTCTGGCAATACATCAAGAACGTAGGCATAATCTTCCATAAATCATACCCCCATGGTCTCCCTAACTACTGATATTATAGTATCTATCTCATCATGTCCAAGCGAGAAACGTTCTCTAGCAAATATTGATCTAACATCATCTGCATGCATGGGTAAAACATCTGCAATCTTAGCAGCATAATAATCATTAACATGTTCTAATTCTATTACTTTTTCAATTATTTGATTTGCTTGCTCAGGAGAAGCCTGCGTAATTAAACGAACATGATCTAAAGCTAATTTGTGTTCATATTGTATCTGTTCAATTAAAATTAATCTTTGTGATTCGCATTTTTCACAAATAGGTCCAGTATATTCTTCTGACTCTTCTTCATCATCTGATTTTTCTACTTCAGGTTCAACATCTGGAACTGCTTGAAAATGACCACAATCTACACATCTCAAACGATTCTCTCGAACGCTTAACTCTTTTTCAAGTAATTCTTTTGCTACACCTAAAGGTACTGGTTCTGGTTGTTTATCTACGTCCATCATATAACTCCTATTTGGCTTTCCTAAGGTGCTCAGGCTTAACTATCAAGTCCTTGAGCATATTACCGACACGCGTTGATACCACATAAGCCTTACCTTGATTTCCAGTTACTTTACCAGTTAATCCATGAAATCTGTGATGTGGTTGACCTTTTTGATGTGAGGGGTCAATTACTACATTTACTGTGTCTCCTACATTAAATGTTTGTAGCGAGCGTGTAATTGGAGATAGCCCGCGCTCCTTGAAAGAGCGTGAAAGCTTGTGGCGTGAACCACTTCTCAATCCTTGTGATCTTTTGGTCATTTTATTTCCTCTTCATTTTCAAGGTGAAGATTAAGGACATCCAAAACCTCTACCTTACATGCTCCATCAACCAGTGAGGAAAAACTAGGAACCGTACGTCCCATATCTCCACTAACAAGTTCACGTATGTAAGTACCGTGCTGAGCTCTGATTTCCAATTCGACCATTCCTTGTTTAAAGGATAAGATATTTACCGATTGCACAAAGCGTGGGCGTATCAAATCAGCTCTACGATGCGCTACACGTGTCGGTGTCCGCTGCTTGACAAGCTGCTCCTTCAACCTCTGCGCCCCGTTCTTAAGGCTTTCTATAGTTAAATTCTCTGGAATAGATACATCTACTCGATATGATTTTTCACAAACTGTATTCTTAAGTTCAGCAACTCTAGATCTTGGAACAAATTTTAAATCATTTACTTGAATACGATTTTCATTATTTAAATTAATTTTATTTTGTACCTCTTTTAAATTAATTTCTCGATTTTTAGGCATACGTAATTCTAAAACAAAGGGCCTACCAAATCCTAGCATCGCAGCATCGATATCTTCACGGCCCATTCCATGAAACAAATTCTCCTTAGAATCTGTAATTTTCATAAATGGCTCAGCCACTAGAGACTGTACTGAATCTGGATAAAGTTGTCCTGAATCATTACAACTCTTACAACCTCTTCCTTTGCATTTTCTACATGGCCAATATGTTTGAGGTATGGTTCTATCAAATTTATTATATTTACCTTCAATAAATAGAGACTTTATTTCTAAATTTACGGTATCGTATCTAGTATCTATAATTATTGTAGAATCTGGTTTATCAAGTCTTGTAGATAAATTAAGTTTCTGAAATACTCCTATCCCTATTTCTCTATTCAATTGTGACTTTATACTCTCAGATATATTTACTCCAAAAAGAGCGGAGAATTCAGCTTCAAGTTCAATAATTTCCTTATCTACTATTGTCCCTATCTTGAAAGTATCTAATGAATAATCTGAAATAGACTCACAAGATAAGGAAACAAAATCATCAATTTCTCCAATTAATCCATCACAAATTTCACAATCTTCTGAATAACATATCAATTCTTTTTCTATATTTGAATTATTTGATAAATCTATAATGTTAATCATCTCAAGACCTCTTTCCCGATTATCTAGACCAAAGCCAACTAATCCTACTGAACGGCCTAAACAGGATATACAAAATGGTGCATATTTCTTAATTTCTTCTAAATCAAACATTTTTTGAATTCAGATTTGTCTGAAAAAGTTTTTCAGGAACATCTGTGACTATGGACTGAATATCACTATTTATTAAATCTTTCAAAAAAACTAGATCATTCACAGTCCAAAGTTGTATAGGTATTCCTAAATTCTCAAATCTTTTCATTAGCCCTATTTCATATATTTTGTAGAATGGAGATATAAAATCTGCTCTAGAATAATAAAATTCTGACATAAAAATTGATTCTTTTATTATCTTGTAAAATATCTTGAAATTAATTCCATCGCCTACTAATAAGCCTGTAGTAATTCTGGAATCTAAATCTTTTATTTTCCTAAGTACTAATGAAGAAAATGATGTGACAAATATATTATCATAACTAAAATTTGCAGTCAACTTTCCAACTACTTTATCTTCAAATCCTTCTTCTTTAATTTCTAGATTTACTCCCACTCTATCCTTACAAACTGCAATAACTTCATCTAATTTACATATTGACTTTTTAACTTCTTTTAGATAACTAAAATTTAAGTCTGAAACTTTTTTAGTATTTACTGTTGAATCATGATGACAGACCAAAACGCCATCTTTTGTACTCCTAACATCAAATTCGATCATATCTACTCCCAATTCAATCGCCTCTTGAATTCCTGTTAAAACATTCTCAGGGCTTCCCGAATTAATCTTTCCTCTGTGCGAAATAATTAAGGGAGACATATCTTGACATACAGATGTTTAAATATTAAATACTGTAAGTGGATATAGGTTTGATTAAAATGGAAAGTGATTCTAATTTTAGCGGTGGTTCATCAAGCAGAATTCAAAATCTGGTAGAAGATTTAGGTGATGAAAATTTCGAAACCCGTAATGAAGCTTTAATGACATTGAAGGCAATGCTACCTACAAGTGAGGTTTCTATTTCAAACGCTCTTGTTGAAATAGTAAGTGATCATGGAGATAATGAAGCTGGAAGTAAGACCTCTTTCGTCAATAAAGGTGCTATTGAATTATTTCAAAATATGTCTGAATTGGGACTTGAACCTCTTGTTAATGATTTATTGAAAGATGGCGATGTTTACTCTAAAAGGGTAGCTACTGATGCCATAGGTCGAACCGGAAGAATGGCCGTTCTACCTTATCTCATCAAATGCATGAATGATGATGATATGTATGTTCGTTGGCAAGCTGCTAAAGGATTAGGAAGATTTGCTGGATCTAGTGATGCCCGTGATGCACTTGTTAGTAAAATGGATGATTCCGAACCGTATGTTAGGAAAAGAGTAGCTAGATCATTAGAAGCATTTGGTGGTACTGGGCCTGTAGATGAAAAAATTGAAGGACCTATGGAAGAAGATGGTAAAGGAGACATTGATGGAGATGGGACGCCGGACTCTAAAGACAAGGAACCTCGAAAAGCTAGCAAAAAGAAAGACAAAAAACCACAAAAAACTAGCAAAAAGAAAGGTAAAAATAAGAAAGATGATTTGTCCAGAATTGCAGAAAAAAAAGAGAATATTGATTTTAAAACACTGGGAACTGCTAGCGCAGAAGATAGCGACGATCTAAAGAATATAAAAGGAATTGGGCCTTTCTTGGAACAAAAACTTAATGCATTAGGAATATACAAATACGAACAAATCTCAAAAATGACACCGGAACTTGAGGATCAGGTTAATGAAGCAATAGAATTTTTCCCAGGTCGAATTAAGCGAGATAATTGGGTTAAACAAGCAAAAAAGCTGAAATAAAATTAAGGCGTTGTTCTACGCATGGTACGTGGGAAAGGTATTACATGCTTAATATGATCTGCACCACATATCCAACTTACGGTTCTATCTATGCCAAGGCCAAAACCTGAATGAGGTACACTGCCAAATTTTCGAATATCTAAATACCAACCATATGATTCTGGTTCCAAACCCTCTTCTCTAATCCTTTCAGTTAATTCATCGGGGGACCAAACTCTTTCACCACCTCCTATGATTTCTCCATATCCTTCTGGAGCTAAAAGATCATGGCAAACCAATGACTTAGGATCGTTTGGATCTGGTCTATGATAAAATCCTTTTTCACGAGGAAAATTTGTAATATACATTGGAGATTTCAAATCCTGAGTAAGCGCTTTTTCCTCCTTATATCCAAAATCATCTCCCCATGATAAGTCAAATCCCATTGAATTTAACTTCTCAAGAATTTCCTCATATGTAAATCTTGCAAATGGAGCTTTAATATTCTCTAATATTGAAATATCTCTACCAAGTATTTCTAACTCTTTTCTATTTGAAGATAATACTGAATCTAGAATATGCAGAATCATGCCTTCTTCTAATTCCATCATTTGGTGATTATGCATCCATGCAGATTCTACTTCTGCGTGCCAAAATTCCGTTAAATGACGGCGAGTTCTAGATTTCTCAGCCCTAAATGAAGGCGCTAATGTAAATATATTTTCTAAACCAAACATTGTAGCCTCTGCATACAATTGCCAAGATTGGCTTAAATGTGCATAAAATTTTTGACCTGTCTTTTCCTTATCATCATCATATGATACATTGAATAATGTAGAGCCACCTTCACATGCTGAAGTGGTGAAACTTGGAGATTGAATTTCTGTAAATTCATGATTAGTCCAATAGTCTCTGAATGCCTTAAAAACAGTAGACCTAATCTTAAGAGATGCAACCATGTTTTGACTCCGTAACCACAAATGTCTATTGTTTAACAAATGCTCATCACTTTGATCTTTAGTTATCGGAAATGTTTCTGCAAAGTGTATTACTTGGAAATCAGTCGCTCTTATTTCCCATCCACCTGGCGCTCTTTCATCTTTCGCTGGAACTCCTCTGACAATAACTGATGATTCTATCAAGGCTTTACGTGCATCGTTAAATGAAGCTTCACTAACGTTCTTCTTAGATACTGTGCTCTGAATGCTGCCTGTTGAATCTCTTAATACAATAAATGCCAATTTTCCTGATGAGCGTGTACGATAAATCCAACCTCTTACAGAAATTTCGTCCTCACATTTACCTTCAAGAATCTTACTTATTTGCGTAAAATCGTCATGATCTGGAAATTCCGGATAGTTCATTAATTCATCATTAGATATGGCCAAATAATACTTCCCACAAGATTTAATTAATATGAAGCTTCTATAATTTACAATATGTTTGGAATTATCTGTTGTCCAAAATGCAGATTTGTAAGTGGAATAGATTTACAATTTAAAACAAAAAAATGTATCAAATGTAACTTTACAATTAATCTTAAAAAAGTTCGGATAATTTTCAAAACTGAAGATGACAATGAACTAGGCAACCTAATTAAAGATGCAAAAAGAAGAGTAGAAAGTGGAAATTTATTTATTGATACCCACTAGGTCGCATTTTAAATACAGTGGGCGAGTGCGACCATCCTAATAATATGAAGAGAAGTTCTCGAGTCTGGAAAAAAGCCGGAAAGCAACGTTGGAAATGGCGTAAAAAGAAAATGCGCCGTCGTAAACGTGAAAGAAGGCGTAACAAGTAGTTTTGAAGAAGTTTTAGACACATTTCCTTATAATACCTTCACAATGGGAATCTAGGATGCCAGTCATCAATATAGTACTTGAGGATTTAAATCGGATGCTTAAAGATAAAATATCATCTACCGATTTTGCCAATATTATACCAAAAATAGGTGCCGATCCTGATGAAATAAGTAATGAAGAAGCTGTTGTAGAGTTTTTTCCAGATAGGCCTGATTTACTTTCAACTGAAGGTGTTGCAAGAGCTTTGAGAGCATTTACTGAGCAGCAGTTGGGTTTAGTTGAATATGAAGTAAATCCACAAACTACACAAATTTTTGTTTCACCAGAAGTTATGGAAATCCGGCCCTCTATCTCTGGAGGAATAGTTAGAGGTGTTACACTTGATGATGTATCCATTAAATGTCTAATGGAACTTCAAGAGAAATTACATGTAACTCTTGGTAGAAAGAGAAAAAAAGTTTCCATCGGAATTCATGACTTATCAAAACTTGAAGGGCCTTTTAGTTATGATATTTGCTCGCCTCACGAACCTGCATTTGTTCCATTGCAAAAAGACTATGAAATGACTCCCCAAGAGATATTAGAGGAACATCCAAAAGGGATTGAATATGCTCATCTTTTGTCTGAATTTAACAAATATCCTATTATCAAGGATTCAAATGATGAAGTAGCATCATTGCCTCCTATAATTAATGGGGCGCTGACGACCATCACTGAGGACACAACTGATGTACTAATTGATGTTACTGGACTTGATGACAATGCAGTTGAAGCATGTCTTAACATTGTGGCTGCAGCTTTAGTCGAAAGAGGTGGCGTGATAGAGCAAATAGAAGTAAAGTTTCCTTCTGAAAATAAAATAGTTCCTTCAATGAAACCTAAAGTACATGAAATAGACAATGATTATCTTCTAAAATTATTAGGATTTGATCCAGGGCAATTTGTGATTTTTAAGGCATTTAGAAAATGTGGAATGGAACCTGAACTAAATGGAAATATTTGGTCTGTAAAAGTTCCTGCATATAGGGCCGATATTTTACATCCCATTGATTTACTTGAAGAAGTCTCTATAGGAATTGGCTATGATGAATTTCCTGAATCTTTACCAAATGAAACTCTTTTTGGTAAGTCTCTAAAATCAAGAAAACGTGAGGAAAATTGTAGAGAAATTATGTTAGGATTAGGTTTCCAAGAAGTAGTCACACTTACGCTAACTTCTAAGAAAATGCTTCATGATTATACACAAAGAGATAATGATAATGAAACTGAAGTAGCCAACCCAGTTACTGAAGATTATCACTTACTTAGATCAAGTATATTGCCTAATTTATTAGAATTATTAAAAAATAATAAACATCGTGAATTGCCACAACGTGTTTTTGAAATTGGACAAATTGTGAAAATGCACACTAATTTACAATCACTTGCATGGATGCAAATCGCAAGTAAGAACACATTTTCAGAAGCTAGAACTATCTCTGATAGTATTGCTCTAAGGCTTAGAATTACAGGAGAAAGTAAAGAATGTGATGATCCTATTTTTATTCCTGGGAGAAGTATAGAGGTTAACAATGGAAATATTTTGTTAAAATACGGAGAAATACATCCTTTTACACTGGAAAAATTTGAGTTAGGTTATCCTGTGATTTGTGGAGAAATTCATTGGTAAAATTACCAGTATGCTTTGAATCAAGAACCACTGCAGCCTCTTTTAGAAAACTTTTGGATAAAAAAGAATATAGCTATAAAAGAACTACAGATAGTAGAACTTACACCAAAGTCTCTTTTGTGATTGCTCATGAAAAAACGGCCATGGTTTATAGGTATATTATCGATGATTCAAAATTAAAGGCAGATATTTGGGAAGAAAACCCTAGTTCCGGGAATGTAACCTACATTGAAATCGAAAGTGATGATGAGGAAGCAAAAAAAAGACTATTGAAAGAATTTGCACTTTTCTTGCCTAGAAAACCTTGGGAATATACATTCACTCAAAGAATAAGGAATGGATGGTTTAGCCAAGGTATCTTTCGGGCTAAATCTAAATGGAAGAATTATGTAAAATGAGCTTGTTAAAAGAAATAGAGCCCATAAAAACAAAAGATTTTTTACAAGAAAAATTTAGGGAATATTATAAATCTGCAAAGATTACAGTTCCTCCCAGATTTACATCAAGGGAATGGGGCTTTTTGAATTGGGGTGGTGGCGTCATGAACAGACATGTTAGATTTGGCACAATGAAAGAAGTGAAAAATTATCTGAAAAAAATAGCTCCTGCTCATTCATATCATTCTGTTGCCTATTACAAAGAGCCTGGAAGTAAAACAATGGCTGATAAAGAGTGGCAAGGTGCGGATTTAATCTTTGATTTGGACGCCGACCATTTGCCTGAAATGGAAGAAGTCAAAAAAGGAAAAATAACTTTTTCTAAATTAATGGAATATATACGTGAACAAACCTTTAGATTAGTACATGATATACTTCTTGGTGATTTTGGCTTAGATGAAAAAGATTTGCTCATTACATTTAGTGGTGGCAGAGGATATCATGTACATGTTAGGACGCCAGAAGTACTATCTTTACCCTCGGGAGCTCGAAGAGAACTTTCAGATTATATGACTGGAAAAGGATTGAATTTAGAAAATGTTTTAATCGATGCAGGACATACAAAAGAATTTATTGTTAGAGGAAAAGGCCCTGTAAGAAAAAACCTAGGTGAAAAAAAGTTACCTCAAACAGATGCAAAAGGGTGGAGCGGAATTTTATCACGGAAAATTAACCAAATATTTGATGAACTAAGATTAAATAAAGGAAAAGAATTAAAGGAAAAATTGAAAGAGATAAGATTAGAAAAATCAAATATTAATCTTAAGAAAAAAAATGATGAAATTTTTAATTCTTTATCCAAAAGATATCAGAAAAACTTAGTCAGAATTGCAATTAAAGAAGCTGCCATTTTCCCGGATGAGCCTGTTACTGGAGATGTGCATCGACTCATTCGCTTACCTGGATCTCTGCACGGAGGATCTGGATTAAGAGTAACAACTATTAAGTCAAAAGAATTAGAAAATTTTGACCCCATGGTAAGTGCAATAGCTTTCGGGGAAGAACCTGTTAAAATAAGATCTGTCGTTGAACACCCTGTATCTATGGGAAATATTGCAAAACTCATGCCGAAAACTGTAGTCGAAGTTCCTGAAAAAGCAGCCATTTATTTCATGGCTAGAAAATGGGCTAATTTGGTACTTGAAACATGATATGTGGTGTTGATGAAGCTGGAAAAGGACCTGTTATTGGACCTATGGTTGTTGCTGCAGTATCTGTAAAAAATGCTAAAATGATTGAAGAGCAAGGTTTTAAGGATTCCAAGCTTCTGACCCCAAAAAAAAGAAAAGAATTATTTAAATTTATTAAAAAAAACTACGAATATGCAATAGAAATAATTGAACCTGAAGAAATTGATAAATATAGAAGAAAAAACAAACTTAACCTGCTAAATAGGAAAGCTTTTGAAAAAGTTATTAGTAAACTAAATCCAAATATTGCATACGTCGATGCTGCAGACGTAAATGAGGAACGATTCGGAAGAGAAATTAAAAGTAACCTGACAAATGAAAATGATACTGATGTCATTTCTATGCACAAAGCTGATACTAAGATTCCTGTTGTAGCTGCAGCTTCTATAATTGCTAAGCAAACAAGAGAATTAGAAATTGAAAAACTAAAAGAAGAAATTGGCGACTTTGGAAGCGGATATCCCTCAGATACTAGAACAATTAAGTTTTTGAAGAGCTACTTTCATGATAATATGAAGTGGCCTTCAGGTACTAGAAAAAGTTGGAAAACTGTTGAACGAATTAGACCTGTAAAGAAACTTAGTGATTTCAGTGATTAAATGAGTGATATCAAACAAATATTGGAAGAAAAAGTGTCTGAATTCAACACTAGAATAAAAGATGAACCTAAATTTTCAGGAGTAATTGAAGGTAAGGAGAGAAGTATATGTATTTCTGTCACGGATGGATTAAATTATACTACGAATCTAAAAGATATGAAATTAGATCCATTTACCGAATCTGATGATACAAATAAGGATTTAGTAGTTACAGCTACATCTAATGTCCTTTTGGCCTTAATTAATAAAGAAATGTCCCCAATAAAAGCATACATGACAGGAGAATTGAAAGTTAAAGCCAGCCTAACTGATATGCTTTTATTGAAAAAATTATTCTAACTTAAGTGCAAAAATTGAATTTGATAATTCTGCAATCTCAGAAGGTTGAAGAATCTCAGCACGTAAATCCATATAGTTTAGTTTTTGAACATCAATATCTGGAAATGATAGCTTTATGCAATTACGAATTTTTTTTCTTCTATGGGTAAATATTGACCTTACTACTTTTTCAAAAGTATTAAAATCATCCAAAACATAATCTGGTTCTCTACGTACTAACTTTACTACTTGTGAATGAATTTTAGGTTGTGGTTGAAAAGCTGTTTTCGAAACCTTAAATAATTTCTTTGTATCTACATAATGATTTGCCATTACTGATAAGCGTCCATATATTTTCGAACCTGGTTTTGCAACTAAACGATTTGCAAATTCTTCTTGGAACATTAAAATTGCTCGATTCCAATCATAGTTAAACAGTCTAAACAAAATTGGTGATGAAATGGAATATGGAAGGTTTGCAACAATTACGTCAACAGGTGGAACTTCCCAAGTTAAAATATCACCTTCAATTATTTCAGCATTATCCTTAAATTTTTGCTTCAAAACTACTGAAAGCCATTTGTCTTTTTCTATAGCCTGTAAATTACCTTTTGAAACTAATAATTCTGTAAGTGCACCTCTCCCTGGACCTATTTCTAATATTTTCTCTCCCTTTTGGATCTCTGCAAGGCTAACTATCTTTTTTGAAATATTAGAATCTATCAAAAAATTTTGGCCTAACATTTTCTGCTTACGACGAGAATGGTGGGCCGGGGCGGAATCGAACCGCCGATCTTCGCCTTGTAAGGGCGACGTCATAACCCCTAGACCACCGGCCCAGATGAGGTCTCTTTTACACGAGGTTTAACGTTACAAACCATTATTTCTACTGATAGCCATTAGAAAGGCCCAAATAAGACTTGAAGTCAAATTTTCTATTAAAAATAATGTATCTTTATAGACATTTTGAACATACCTGAACCTCACTCAATTATAAATACAATATCGTGTGCGAAGTACTATGCTTCACCAGTTAGAATTGATGGGAATAAATCCCTCATCAGTTAAAGCAAACCTTTCACAAGATGAATGGCGAAATGAAGAATTAAATCGAAAAGAAGGGAGACTTTCCTCTAATGGAACTGTTATAATAAACACTGGAATATACACAGGTAGATCGCCAAACGATCGCTTTATTGTCAAAAATAAAGAAACTGAGAAATTGATTGATTGGGGAGATGTTAATCGTCCCTTGAGTGAAGATTCATTTGAAATTTTAGAAAATGAAGTAAAAAAAGAAATGGAAGGAAAAGATTTATTCGTTTTTGATGGATATGCAGGGGCTGATAAGAGATATAGATTACCATTGAGGGTTATTACAATGATGGCATGGCAAGGACATTTCTCCCATAATATGTTTATCAGACCTACAGATAAAGAATTAGAGGGTTTTGAACCTGAATTTACCATACTTAATGCTTCATCTACTAATATTAAAAATTGGAAAGAACTAGGACTAAATTCAAAAGTATTTATTGTGTTAAATTTAAAAAAGAAAATGGCTATTATTGGAGGAACTGAATATGGGGGAGAGATTAAAAAATCTATATTTTCAGCATTAAATTTCTATTTGCCATTAGAAGGCGTAATGCCAATGCATTGTTCAGCTAATATTGGAAAAGAAGAAGATTCTGCACTATTCTTTGGACTAAGTGGAACTGGAAAGACAACTCTTTCAACTGATCCTAATCGAAGACTAATAGGTGATGATGAGCACGGGTGGTCTGATAAAGGGATTTTTAACTTTGAAGGTGGATGCTATGCAAAAACAATCAAATTAGACCCTTCTAAAGAGCCAGATATATTCAATGCAATAAAACCTGGAGCTTTACTTGAAAATGTTATAACTGATGACAATGGGGTTGTTGATTATGATGATGGATCAATAACTGAAAATACTCGCGTATCATATCCTATTAATCATATTGAAAATATAGAACCTACTGAACAAGGAGGGCACCCGCGGAACGTAATTTTTCTAACATGTGACGCATTTGGAGTTTTACCACCGATATCTAAATTGACTCCTGAAATGGCAATGTATCATTTCTTAAGCGGTTATACTGCTAAAGTGGCTGGAACTGAAAGAGGAATTACTGAACCAGTTGCTACTTTTTCAACATGTTTTGGAGCTCCCTTTATGCCGCAATATCCTACAGCGTATGCTGAACTTTTAGGTGAAAAACTGAAGAAGCACAATGCTCAGGCATGGCTAGTAAACACAGGATGGAGTGGTGGTGCATATGGTACTGGTGAAAGAATTGATTTGCCTGTAACTAGAAGAATGTTAACTGCTATTCTGGATGGTGAATTGGAAAATTCTACATTTGTTTCTGATCCAAATTTTAAGATTCTAATTCCTGAAAAGGTTCCAGGTGTTAATTCGCAAATACTTAATCCAAGAAACACATGGAATGATAAAGATGCTTATGATGCTAAGGCTAAAGAGCTAATTGCTCTTTTCAAAAATAACTTTATCAAATATGAAAGCTTTGGAAATTATTCTAATGCTGGACCTAACTAAAGATATTCTGATACTAAGTCTCTCTCAGAAACCAATTCATCGTTTGTTTTGGCCAGTGCTTCTTTGGCAAAATCATCATGTTTATAATTATCAACCACTTCATATGTACCTGGCGATATTGTACGGACTGGCATACCTGCCCAAACTCCATCCGCGAAACCATACTGACCTTGACTACAAACTACTATTGAGTGAATTTCATCACTTACTGTGTACAAACTTTGTACATGATTAATTAGTGCATTTGCTGCAGAAGCTGCACTAGAAAGTCCTCTAGCTTTGATAATTGCAGCCCCTCTCTTTCCTACTGCAGGTATATATTCATTTTTCAGCCAACTGTCATCTGCAATTACGTCCGTTGCTGATTTACCTGATATCGATGCATTAGAATAGTCTGGAAACATCGTTGGACTGTGATTTCCGAATATAGCAAGACCTTCCACTTCCTCGATAACTACACTGCCTTTTTTGGCTAACATAGATACAGCTCTGTTTTGATCTAAACGAGTCATGGCTGTAAATCTACTATTGTCAAAGCGATCAGATTGTGATGCTGCAATCATACAATTTGTATTACATGGATTACCAACGACTACAATTCTACAATCATCTGCAGCATTATCTGCAATGGCCTTCCCCTGACCCACAAAAATCTTGCCATTATCCTTCAATAAATCTGAGCGTTCCATTCCAGGACCTCTTGGTTTACTACCAACTAAAAGGCATAGATTAGCATCTTTGAAAGCTTCATTTACATCAGAAGTTACAATTATTTCTTCAAGTAAAGGAAAAGCGCAATCATCAAGTTCCATAGCTACTCCCTTTAAGGCTTCTAATGCCGGAGGTATCTCAAGAAGTTGTAAAGTAATCTTTGAATTAGGGCCAAACATTTCACCTGCTGCAATTCTAGGAAGTAAACTGTATCCTATTTGTCCTGCTGCCCCAGTAACTGCAATGCGTATTATACTCATGTACCTCAGTAGTAAATGGGGATGATAAAATTAACACCTTTGTAGCCTAAATGTCCAAAACCCTTTTAGAGCGGTTACTTACTGGAAAAATATGAGTATGCCGATAACTGATGTAAAGAAATATGACATTAACAGGAGAATATATTTACCTAAATGGGTGGAAGAAGATTTAGGCCTTGTTCCTGGTGAATGTTATGTAACATTTATTCAGAGAGGAGAAAATATAGTGATAAAGAAAGTTAGTATCAGTATTGATTAAATTGTTTCTTTAAGCCATTTCAAATCACTTTGATAAAGCATTCTTATATCCTTAATATCTAAATGTAGCATTGCAAGTCTTTCTAGTCCTAAGCCCCAAGCAAGAACTGGGCAATCTATACCAAAAGGAGCTGTAACTTCAGGTCTGAAAATTCCTGCACCTCCTAATTCAAGCCATTTATCTCCAAACTTAACCTCTACCTCCAGAGAAGGCTCTGTGTAAGGGAAGTATGCAGGTCGAACTCTAACATCATTAAAACCCATTCTTCTATAAAATTCTTTCAAAACTCCAATCAGCATTCCAAAATTTGCATCTGGCTCTACAATAATTCCTTCAACTTGAGTAAATTCAGGCAAATGAGTAGAATCTAAAGCCTCTCTTCTAAATACTCTACCAACACTAAAAACTCTAGCTGGAGGCGTTGGATTGTTTGATAAATATCGAATTGTACCTACTGTAGTATGCGTTCTAAGAAGTGCCTGCTGTGCTGTTTCTTTACTCCAACTAGCACCCCATCCTTTAGAACCAGTATTCCCTCCATCTTCATGAATTTCCTTTACTGCATCTACTATCTCTTTTTCATTAATCACAAATGAGGCAGGTTCAGACAAATAAAACGTGTCTTGTAATTCACGTGCAGGATGATCCTGAGGAATAAACAAGGCATCCATATTCCAAAAAGCTGATTCAACATAATCTCCCTCTATCTCTGTGAAGCCCATTTGCAAAAAAATACTACGGATTTCTTCTGTGAATCTAGTTAATGGATGAAGTGTAGAAAAATCACTAACCTCAACCTTAGTTTCTACACCATATTTTTGAAATGATTTATCTTTCCATTCTCCAGATTGAATTAACTCTGGTGTTAAATCTCCAATCAAATTTTCATCCAGACTTTCTAAATCAAAATCATTCCCTTCCTCTGTTAAAGTAAAAGTTCTTTCAACATCTTCCTTGACACCTAAGAGTTGTCTGCCCTTGAGTAACTGTAGTGCTTCATTATCTATCTCTTTTTCAGATAATGATGATTTACTAAGTTTCACAAGTAATGGTTCATCTGAAGTTTCATCTAAATTACCTGTTGGAATTAACTTTAAACCTTCATCTGTTTTTTCTAAATCTGCAAATTTCTTTCTTTTTAGCCAACCAATAACTACTTTACTTTCATCATCATCTAAAGGAAGTTCTGATAATAATGAATCTCCTACTTGATTGAGCCATTCTACAGCGCGTCTTTCAGGTAACCCTTGCTCTGCATATCTCTTACCTTCCTCATTAGTAAAATAAAATTTAGTTGAAATCTCTGATATCTCTACTAAGCCCTTACTTCTTAACCATGAAGCTGCAGACATAGTCTCTTTTTCTCCAAGATTAGATTCCATCGAAGCGGCGTCTGGTGAAAGTGCTCCATTCTTAAGAACCTTCAGTAATTTTACTTCATTTATAGATAAGTCCACAATTAGAGATAGATAGGGTGTTTATTAATTTGTTCTAAACCCAAAGTTTTCCAATTCACTTACTACTTCCTTAAAAACGGAATCAGCTTCTTTATTTGTAGTGTTAATTACTATATCATATCCACTTAAATTCCCATAGTCAAAGCCATACAAGGACGAATACCTATCTCTATCATCTTCATCCCGACTTTGATTATCTATAAATTTTTGTATAACTTCATTGCTATCTGGTAATTCTAAATTATAAATTTCATCTTGCAAAGATTTAAGAGTTCTATAATTTACATCTGGAACCTTTGCTAAGCCTTTTTGATAGGCTACTTCCCCTATTTCCCTTCGAAGAAAGCGAAGAGCTTGTTCTCTTATTGAACATTGAAAATATATTCTAACTAAATTCCTCTTGCCTAATTCTTGCATAAAACTTCCCATATACGCAGGCTGCCTTCCCTCTATAACTCCAATATTAGTATCTATCTTTTTTCCAGAAATCATTTCGCATGTTTTGTAATCTATCTCTACATCAATGCCTCTTTCTGTTAATAGCAACTTAGCTTGTTCTGCAACTGTTATTCCTCTTTTAGCTGCAACTTCTCGGAATAAATTTCCCACTGAATAAAAAGTACCACTATAATATTCTGCCAAGTTTTTAGCTTGAGTCGATTTTCCAGTTAACTGATCACCTGCAATCAGAATCATCGGTTTATCGGTTATATTTTCTCTAAGTTTATTTATGGAATCTGAGCCAATATGCTCTTTGAAGGCTTTTTCTATACCAACTACATATTCCACAAACTTAGTCTTTACTAGTACTATTTACCTGTTTTGATTAACATTCAAACGTAGATTCTAAATGTCCTGTCAATGGATCTCCAAAATCCATAACTCTACCATCCCAATCTTCTTCTGCAATCAGAGCGATTAAACTATTAGGTGCTTCATCAATAACTTTCCAACCTAATTCTGATGCTAATGCATTTGAAAAATTTAAAATCTCATCATAACTTAACATATTCTCTTTACTCAAACGCTTACGTGCTGGCCCTAAATGCATATATGATTTAACTTCAATCATTACTCTTTCTCCAGCCATTCTAATCAGCTTGGCGTAACCTGCAACATCAAAATCATTCCAACCTTTGACAACGGTCATTCGAAGAACTTTACGCGTCTGTAAGCCATCCATTAATTTCAAAGTTCCTTTTATTTTATCCCAGAAATTAGGTACTAATGGAACATCTATTCTTTTCCAAGTTCTTTCATCTGGTGCATCTAAAGACATATACAATTGAGTAGGTAATGAATCTTCATCTCTGAGTCTTTCAACCATTTCGGGATGTAAGCCATTAGTTACTAAAAACGAAGAAATTTTACGCTCCCTCAATTCTCGAAGCATCTCTGGAAGGCGATTGTAAAGAGTAGGTTCTCCCGTTAAAGAAATAGCAAAATGACGAACTGTTTTAGACTCTAGAACTTTCTGTTGATCAACGTTTGGATTTCCGCCAAAACCTGAAAGTTTCCTTAGGTGTCCCTCAATTGAACCCTGAACAATGTCTGCTGGTTCATCTTTTGCATATTCCATCAAATCTTGTTTTCCTGAAAACATTTCATTCACTCGCCAGCAATATACACATTTTTGATCGCAAGCCACTGCTGCAGGAGTCATTTGTGTACATTGATGAGATCTTATGCCGTAAAACTTTTGCTTATAACATCCACCTTCAGAACCTTTAATAGATTTTTTAGTCCATCCACATATTTCAACTGCAGAATGATTACCAACTATCTCGTATGATGCTTTTTCCAAGGCTTCCTTATATTCATCTGTAAAAAGAAGATTACTTTCTTCACCATCTGGTTCCCTTAAATTTTCCCTAGGTCCTTGATCTTTAATTTTATCTTTTACATTAGTATCCATCATACTTCTACAATCTCCCTTATATTGTCAAATTCCCAAGTATAATATGTTAAAGAAATAGTATAAGTTATAGATTCAGAAGTAAGTAGAGCGCCAATACTTTCTGAAGTGTAAGTAAATTTACCTCCCATCCACTCACCTGGGGTTTCATATGATTGTACAAAATCTTCTGCGCTATCTGCAGTATCTGTTACAGTTTCAGGTAATTGATTAACTGCCTGAGTGATAACAATTGTTCCGCCTCCTCCACCGCTATTCTGAGATTGTCCTGCAGTATCATTTTCTGTTGAGACATCAAATGTGACCTGACGGCCGCCGCCACCTCCTCCATTTGCATCCCAAATTACTTGAACATCTATATGCGATATGCGGAATTCTGAAAGATAATCCCAATTAACATCATCAATTATATAGCCAAATTCAACAAATTCTCCTTCATTACTTAATGTTCCTTCCAATGTAGGTCCTGTTGTTTCTGTTAATACTACATCTGCTGTAAATGCTTTTGTACCTCCTAATTCAGAAACCATAATTGAATTTGCTGCCGATGAAAACGTAATCATTAACATGAGTATTATTACTATAAAACCTACAACTCCAGACACTAGCCTTCCAGTTACTGTAAAGCCCATACTGCTGGAACCGATATGGTACAACTCTTTATTGTTGTATTTCTCGAAACGAGACAAGTTATCGGACAAAGTATCTGCTATACTCACTAGTGTGCTAATGTGTTGCCTTTATTTAGCTTTCAGTACGAATTAGGAACAGCCAGTTGTGGAACCACAACTTACACATTTCAAGCAGCTACCATTTGAAACTAGAGTAAATTGTCCACATTCTGGGCAAGGATCTCCCTCGAAACCAAACTTTTCAGCTTCTTTAACAATTGTGCTATCTCCAGATAACAAAGGTGCATCTGAAGTCGATAAGTCTGTTACAGATGACTGAAACGATGAAGTATCTGCACTAGAAACATCCATATCATCTAATGTTAACTGAATTTCATGACCATCAGTAGCTTCACCTGCAGGTGTTAATCCTGAGTTAAGATTCTGTTCTGTTTCAGCTTCTCCTTCACTTCGAACTATATCTGGCTTCAAATCTTCAGGCTTGACATGAGCAAGATCATTCCTAGCCAAATAGTTAACAGCTAAATCTCTGAAGATATAATCTAAAATACTTGTTGACATTTTAATTCTTTCATTTCCAACTACAGGACCATTTGGTTCAAATCTAGTGAAAACAAACGCGTCTACGAATTCCTTAAGTGGAACGCCATGCTGTAAACCAAGACTTACTGCAATAGCAAAAGCATTCGTTAAAGCC
Organism: Methanobacteriota archaeon; assembly: GCA_002718915.1. Classification (GTDB taxonomy): domain Archaea; phylum Thermoplasmatota; class Poseidoniia; order MGIII; family CG-Epi1; genus CG-Epi1. Next base: position 51,959 of record PBGF01000026.1, read on the forward strand.
TTGAAAGCTGCACCCTCTTTGTGCATATCAATGAAAACTTCTCCTAAAGTACCATCCTCATACTCTCCAGTATGCAAGTAAACATTATGGCCTCCAATTTTTGCTTTTTGAATATATCCTTTTCTCTTATTAGGTAATTTTCTTCTTTGAGCAATATACCTAGTAACTATTTTACGTGCAAGTGGAACTGCATCTGGTGTTGGAAGTGCCTGAGCCATAGTCTCTACAGCTTGTTCAGTACTAACCAAATTATCTGAAATCATTTCTTCTTCATCAATATCAACTTTCAATACAGTTCCTGACATTAACGGTTGACTTAATTTCGAACCATCTCTATACAAGGCATTAGCCTTAATCATAGCTCTCCAAGAATCCATGTAAACATCTTTGATATCCTCTATTGTTGATTCATGAGGCATATTGATTGTTTTTGATATTGCTCCAGAAATAAAAGGTTGAGCTGCGGCCATCATATTGATGTGTGCGCTCCAGCCAATAAACCGCGTCCCATATTGTCCACATTTGTTTGCACAATCAAAAACTGCCAAATCACTGTCCTTCATATGAGGGGCGCCTTCTATTGTTAATCTACCAAATATAACGTCGTTAGCTTCTGTAATTTGCTCCGTAGTATATCCTAAATGAGCAAGTAAATCAAAGTTCCAATCATCCAAAAATTCTTCTTTAACTCGCAATTTTTTAGTACAGAACTCTGTACCTACCATTGATGGAGTAATAAGTAGACTCAAGGAAGTAAAGCTACTTATTTGAGATTCTAAAGAATCAATTATATCGTTAGTTAAACCTTTTCGAATCAACGATTCTCTATTAATTCCTGGTGATTTCTCAAATGTTCCAGTCCCAATTACATAATCTACTATCTCTTTAGATTGCGTAGAATCATAGCCTAAACGATTCAATGCAACTGGAACAGATTGGTTGATTATCCTGAGCATACCGCCGCCAGCTAGAGTCTTGAATTTCACCAAAGCAAAATCAGGTTCAATACCTGTAGTATCACAATCCATTACAATTCCAATTGTACCTGTTGGTGCAATTACAGTCGCCTGAGCATTTCTAAATCCAAACTTTTCACCATCATCAACAACTTGATCCCAACAATTTTGCGCTGCAGAAAGCAGATATTCTGGACAATAATTAGGATCTATTCCTCTAGGTGTTACAGTCAAACCTTCATATTCCTCTGAAGGCGCATTGTAGGCTGCCCTTCTATGATTTCTCATAACTCTTAGCATGTTATCCTTGTTATTTTCATATCTTGGAAACGGCCCCTGCACAGATGACATTTCTGCACTTGTTGCATATGAAACTCCACCTAATATTGATGTTAAAGCTCCACAAATAGAAGTAGCTCTATTATCATCGTAAGGAATGCCCATGCGCATTAACAATGAACCAATATTGGCATATCCCAACCCTAATGTTCTATAATCATAACTTCTTCGAGCTATGGCTTCTGAAGGGAATTGTGCCATCAATACTGAAATTTCTAATGCTACAGTCCAAAGTCTTATGGCATGACTATATTTTTCAGTATCAAATTTAGTAGATTCTTCGTCGTAAAATTTAACCAAATTCAGACTAGCCAAATTACATGCCGTATCATCTAAAAACATATACTCTGAACATGGATTACTGCCGTTTATAGGGCCATCATCAGAACAGGTATGCCATTCATTTATTGTTGTATCATACTGCAAACCTGGATCTGCACAAGACCAAGCGGCTTTAGATATCTTATTCCAAAGATCATTAGCTGGAATTGATTTACAAGGGTTTGGATCTCGATCTTCCTCTTTTGCATCATCTAATTCAGTTCTCCAAAATAAATCCCAATCTCCTTCATCAAGAACTGCCTGCATGAAATCATTACTAACTCTTACCGAATTGTTACTATTCTGACCTGAAACTGTGGAATATGCATCTCCTTCCCATGATGTATCATATGTTTCAATATCCATATGCGTATAGCCTTGCTCGCCCAATTCCAATACTCTTGCAATTATATTTTCAGGCACATAGGCCTGCATTGCAACGCTTATTGCTTTGGCCAATGGCCGATTCTTACCTTGATCAAACTTTGAATCATCATCTGGATGTGCTTGTATTGCAGCTAATATTTCATTAGCATGATTTTGAAGATGCTGAGAACCAGAAACTAATGCAGCTACTTTTTCCTCTTCAGTTAATTTCCAATCAATAAAAGCCTCAATATCTGGGTGATCCATATCTAAGCTTACCATTTTTGCAGCTCTCCTAGTTGTACCTCCTGACTTTATTGCACCAGCTGCCCTATCTCCTATACGTAGGAAAGACATAAGGCCTGATGACATTCCACCGCCAGAAAGCGGTTCACCATCTCCTCTAATTTTGGAAAAATTACTTCCTGTACCTGAACCAAATTTGAACAACCGAGCTTCGCGAGTCCATAAGTCCATAATTCCGCCTTCATTCACTAAATCATCAGATACTGACTGAATAAAGCAAGCATGAGGCTGTGGATGCTCGTACGCATTTACGGAACGCTCTAATTCCTCAGTCTTAGGATTTACAAAATAATGACCTTGGGCTGGCCCTTCAATTCCATAAGCCCAATTCAAACCTGTGTTAAACCACTGAGGGGAATTTGGAGAAACCATTTGAAATGCAAGCATAAAGCACATCTCATCAAAATAGGATTTTGCATCCTCTTCACTTGCAAAATAACCGTGTTTCCATCCCCAATATGTCCAAGTTCCTGCTAAACGTCTAAATGTCTGTTTACCATCAACTTCTTCACCAAATTTCTCAGATTCTGGTAAATCTTCCATAGCTTTGATATCTGGAACACTTTTCTGAAGCCAAGTGGGAACTGCTTTTTCTTTAACTTTTCTAAGTTTCTTAGGAATACCTGCTTTTCTAAGATATTTTTGTGCAAGAACGTTAGAAGCAACCTGACTATAATTGTCAGGAAGTGTAACATCTTTCATAGAAAAGGCGACTGTTCCATCAAAATTTCTTATTTCAACATCTTTCTTTGACCAAGACAATTTGTCAAAAGGATCTTTTCCACTTTCTGTGAAATGTCTAGATATTTTTAATGCATTAGCTTTGGCAGGCAACTAGGCCACCCCCCAAGGTGGCAAAAATGACTCATCATTTACAAAAATTTGATTTAATTTCATGATTTTCTACCATTAAGCAAGCATATAATAAGTATTTCATACGTTTAGAAAAAATGCAAAAACTTCCATTTTTCGTAGTACGTCTACTGCAAAAATGAACAAAAAAGAGTAGAACCTGTCAAAAAACAGGTGTTGGTTCCACAAATTTAATAGTAAAAGCACTCAAAAAGAAGTGTACGTTAAATGCCGTAATAATTAAATTATAAAAAATCACTTAGTACCTATTGTTTCGCGCCAATCTAAACCGACTGTTCTGAGCCCTATCTTGCAAACTGGAGGAAAGACTCTTTTGTGTATTGATAATCTAATTAAACCTTGAATTTTGGCTATTTTTTTGATAGAAATTCCGATTTTATTTGATATTTTATCAACTGCAGAAAATCTCTCTAACTCATAAAGAACTTTGTCAAGTTCCAAATAAGTAAAACCAAGATCTGCTTCATCTGTTTGTTCTGGCCACAATTCTGCTGTAGGTTTGCGCGTCAATATTTCAGAAGGTATCCCTAAGGATTCGCCTAAATTAAAAATTTGTGATTTGTATAAATCTCCTATTGGAAGAAAATCAGTCCCTCCATCACCCCATTTAGTATAGTATCCAATCAAAAGTTCTGATTTATTAGAAGTTCCAACCACTAATCTATTGGATGAGAAACCATACCCATACAATAATGACATCCGGATTCTTGAATGTAAATTTCCTTCTGATAATTTTTCAGAGTATAAATCCGATGATTTTTTGTATGATGAGACAATATCATTGATATTAATGGTTACAGTATTCACTCCCAATGATTTAGCATGATTATTTGCCAAATCTACAGATTCAGTGACATGAAAAGGCATAATCAAGCCAGTTACTTTTTCTGAACCTAATGCTGAAACTGCTAGAGACAAAGTCGCTGCTGAATCAAGACCTCCAGATAAACCTAATACAACTCCTTCTGATTCGGCATCTGCAACTCTCGATTTGATGAAATTAGTAATTATCTCAACCGTATCTGGAAATATCTTCACTATTATGCGAAAAGGAGGGTGTAATTTAAATTTAACAATATTATATTATTACGGCCCTATCAGAGACTATGCATTTGGCGTTAGGGCAAGTTCCTGTAATTCTTGGAAATGTAAATCAAAATCTAAAAATAATGGAAGATTCCATTTTGGAAGCAAAAACCAAAAGTAAAGAAGATATAGACTTAATTGCATTCCCTGAATTATTTATTACTGGATATAATTTAAAAGATAATTATAACTTAGTTTCTGAAGAAATACCTTGTAATGGTCCTGCACAAGAAGGAATGCTTGTCTTAGCTAAAAAACATAACATAACTATACTTACTGGAATTGTAGAAAGAGCTAAAAAATCACTATTTAATTCTGCAGTAATGATTGGACCTGAAGGATATATTGGACATTGTAGAAAACAATACTTACCAAATTTTGGTCCTTTTGAAGAAAAAACTTTTTTCGGTGAAGGAAATGAAACTCATGTTTTTGAAACCAATTTCGGAAATATAGGTGTTCAAATATGTTATGACCTATTTTTTCCTGATGTATCAATGAAAATGGCCCAAAAAGGTGCCGATATTATTCTAAATTTAGCTGCAAGTCCAACTACTTCTCGTCCTCTTTTCCATAGAGTATTACCTGCAAGAGCAATTGAAACTACATGCTATTATGGATACATAAATAATATTGGTACGCAGGGCAATCTGGTGTTTGCAGGTGAATCATGCATTTTAGATCCTAGAGGTAAAGTAATGATGGAAATAGAAAAATTTGAAGAAGGCACTATTGTTTGTGAAATCCCTCTTGAAAATATTCAGAAATATAGAGATTCAAGGCCTGTTCTTAGAGACTCTATGAACAAAGATTAGTTTTTTATTCAGCCCCAATGGACTGTACTATGTACGATGTAGCTGTTGTAGGACAAGGGCCTGCTGGAGGAATGGCTGCATTAAGGCTATCTGAGGCCGGCCATTCTGTTGTTTCTTTTGATCGTAAAAAGCGTGTTGGAGATCCAGTACATTGTGGAGAAGGTTTGGGTAAAATTGCTCTAAAACACACTGGATATCCTGTCGGAGATTGGGCAATAAGAGAAGTTGAAGGTAATCGAATTAGAATGCCAAATGGGAAATCTGTTGGATTAATGTCTCCAGGCTATTCAGTTCACAGGTGGGGACTTGACCAGAGTATTTCTGATGACGCTGTAGAGGCTGGAACTACTAGGCATGAAGGTATCAGAGTTACCAAGGTTAATCGAGATAAAGATGGATGGATTCTATCATCGAAAGATGGTGAACTGGCAAAGGCTAAGCAATTAGTTGTTGCTGAAGGACGAGTTCCAAATATAGTAACACAAATTGGTCTTAAAGGAAATGAAAAGTTAAGATTGTTGCCAGGATTACAATATAAATTTAAGAAAGATGATGTGGATTTTCCAGATACAGACTATTTCGATTTTTATATTGATCCTAGATATGCTGATGGATACATTTGGGTTTTTCCAAGAAATGATATTTTTAATGTTGGAATAGTTGCCACAAATGGTGCAAAGGCAGGCTTAGATTATTTCTGTAAAGAACATATGAGTGTAGATCCTGACAAAAGAATTGAGAGTGAAATAGGTCATCGCCAAAACGGAGGATTAATTCCAAGAGATGGACCAATTCCTTTTTTCTCTACAAAGGACGCATACGTTGTAGGAGATGCTGCAGGATTGACTAATCCTATAACTAAAGGAGGCGTGCATGTTGGAATGCTCTCTGGGCAATATGCTGCAATTGCAATACAAAATGAACTAGGAACTGGGGAATTAGTACCTCCTTCTCACTCAGTTAATTGTCATGAACTACGTGGCCAATATTGGGAAAAGTGTGAAAAGGCATTGCATCCTGACTTAGAGTCACATGTATGGTATGATCGAATAATGAAGAGACAACCATGGACGCAGCAAAAATTTGTTGATCAATCTAAATTAATCTATTCATTAGATAAAAGAATATTAAATTTAATAGGTGAGATATATGATGGAAATAATTATTCTAAATTACCTTGGTTAAAAATGCTAGGCGTTTTAATCAAGAATCCCGATCTTTTACCAATGGCCGGAAAACTTCTCAAGATTAAATCAAGCTTAAAAGTTACAGAAACCTACGGCTGGTAAGTAAACATTACAGAAGTTTGTTTAGGTTCATACTTATGTTTCCCAAATAATTCCTCTTCGATGACTTCATCAAAAATTATTCCATTCATTGTCTTATATTTATCATAAAAATCTGTAGGTACAGGATATGTCTGGAATTTATAATCTAGATTATCATACAAATTAGCTCCAATCCACAACATTCCCTCAGGATTCAATGATTCTAAGATTTTATCAATAATCGACTTCTGTTGTTTCAAATTAAAACAACCTATAACTCCATATAATATAACCAAATCAAATTTATTATCTAATTTATTCAAATAATCAATTATGTCTCCACGATAAAACTCACCCGAAGGAACATGTTTCTTTGCTTGAAGTATATTTAATTTGATTAAATCTACTCCAAATGCTTGTGAATTAAAATTATCAACTACAAATTTAAGCATTGTTCCTGTACCGCATCCCAAGTCAAGAACATTCTTATTGCTTAAATCTAAATTTTTGTACTCAACTACCTTAGAAACTATGTTCTCTAAATCCGAACCTGTAAGTTTCAACCAAACTGCGCCAGGTTTATTAGTAAAATAATTTCTTAATGAATATAAATTCATAACTATTTTAATGTGGAAAAGATTTTTCAGAGATTGAAACATTAGAGATTAAACTCCATACCTTCTTCTCCAACTTCCCAACCCATAGATTGAACTTTTTGATATTCTTTTGAATCGGGATAATGTAATGGATTAGTATGGTTTAAATGAATAAATATAATTCTAGGATCTCCAGTTTGTTTTTTGCCCAATATCTCTAATGTATCTACAATTGGAGGGTGAGGAACTTCTGCTTGAACTCTTCCTTTCAGTTCATCCAATGTCCAAAATGTACCGTCTAAAAGTACTATATCTGCACCTATTGAAGAAAACCATTCTCTGGGATTTTTATGACCGACAAAATCCAAAGTTTTATTCCAATTATCATGATCTGGAAGGAACAATAAATTATTCGCATTCCCCTTAAAAAGAATAGAATGAGTATCAAAATCTTGTGATCTGTGAGGAACTTCTATAGGTTGTATATTGTCTGAATTAAATTTATCCAAAATTAAGTTACCTCTATCAAACAATTTTTGCCATATTGGATGAGATTTCACATAATCTGCTACAGAATTAGAACATCTTAATTTTACACCCTTAGAATTTAATGACTCTCTACCAAATTGCCCCAAACCTTCTATGTGGCCTAAATGTGCATGTGTTAGCCATATCTCAGATATTTCAGAGACATTAATGGAAGACAATTGTGCCTCTATGCATCTAGTTACTTCTACAAGACCTACTTCCTCTCCATGCAATCCTAATGAAACTGGCATTCTCGAAAGTTTTTTGTCTTCTTTAGCATCAATACAACATTTTTCATTACAACCTAGTTGAGGACGACCTGCATCCTGAGCATTTCCAAGTAAAGTTATTCTATTGTACATTTTGAAGTTCTTTTCTTAACCATTCTCGTGGTAATGCTCTACCAAGTCCTTCTGGTGTTCTTTCTGGGTGCCATTGTACTGCAAACCAAGGTAATGATTCATGCTTTACAGCTTCAATCATTCCGTCCGATGATTTCGACATTACTTGGAGACCCTTACCTAATTTCCTTACTCCCTGGTGATGATGGCTCGTAACTTCAAATTCTTTTCCTTCCATTTCAGTCCAATGTGGAATATCTCCAATAGGCGGTTCACCACCTTCTCCATCTCTATGAATTGCTCCATCAAATCCACCCTGACCAATATCTGACCATAATGTTCCTTCAAGAAATACATTCATCACCTGTAGGCCTCTGCAAATTCCCAAAACGGGCATGTTTCTCTCTTTAGCCTTTGCAAGTAATGATAATTCTAATTCATCTCTCTCATCTTTAACACCGCCAATAGGTAAATTTTCTGTTTGGGAACCGTAAGCTCCACTCTTAATTCCCATATCTCCACCGCCCGATAACACTAATACATCATATTTGTCCAAATTATCTGGCGATTGAATTCTTTCTGGATTTCCTTCAGCTTCCTTAATAAATTTCGCATATCTTGGAAAATAGCGTTCATCACCTAAAGTTAAAGCAGTCAATTTCATTAAATTCCAAACACACAGTCCTAAATATTATTTTAGAAAGCCTCTAGAAACATTGAATATGATAAAATAAACATTACTATAGCAATTATAACATCTAAAATCTGCCATGCCTTCTTAGAACTCATTAATGGTGAAATTACTCTAGCTCCAAATGCCAACGAAAAAAAGAAAATGATGCTGGCCATACAAGCACCTAAACCAAATTGAATTGTATCTTCAAATTGAATAGAAACTGTACCAATAAGTATCAAAGTATCAATGTAGACATGAGGGTTGAACCAAGTTAAGATCGCACAATTTATTAAAACTAGTTTCAAATCAGATTCTCCCTCTTTAGTAGCTTCAAGGAAACTATCTGCTACATAAGCTCCTTTCAGTCTAAGAATGCCGTATCCTGATAACCATAGTCCTCCAATTACGAACATATAGTGTGAGAATGAATCAAAATTAGAGATTATTGATCCAAATCCAAAAACACCCAACAATATCAGAATAATATCAGATAGTGCACAAAAAAAAGCTATAGGAAAAACATGTTGCTTCAATAACCCTTGTCGCAGAACAAATGCATTTTGTGGACCTATTGCTAAAATTAGAGAAAAACTAAGTAAAAAACCTGAAATAAAGGCTGAATTCAAGATTCACTGTCTATTGGAACCCACTTTTCTTGACCTGTCTTAGGATCTATTATTTTCTTGACAGGTTGTCCTTTAATGAAAGCCTTAAACTCTTTTGGCATAATTTTACAGAAAAAGAAGTGTATTTGTATTTTACTCTATTAAAAATTCAAACTAAAATCGCAGTCATAAAACCGTACTCTGAATCAATGATTTTAACATCGTAAAATTCACCCAATGGCAATTCTTGTTTCAATATAATTGGACGGTAATTATCATCTCTACAGAGTGTACTGCCTTTTCTTTTATTTTCCACAGTCAAAACGGAAGTTTCTTTTCCTACAAATCTCTTAAAACTTTTAGCGCCCAACTCCTTCCTAAGGTTTGTTAATTCACGTGAACGTTTTTTGACTATTCTACCGTTTATTCTTTTGTATCTAGAAGCTGGTGTTCCCTTTCTAGGGGAAAAACGTGTTACATTAACTAGATCTGGAGATAATTGATTGAGTAAATCCACTGTTTCTTGATGATCCTCATCTGTCTCTCCTGGAAAACCTGTTATGATGTCTGTAATAATC
>PBGF01000027.1 GCA_002718915.1 Methanobacteriota archaeon
ATTAGCTATATCTCCTTTTTTTGGTAATGCAGCTTGGATATGGATTATGGTTATGTATCTTGTTGCTAACGTAGGATTAAATGGGGCTGGAGTATTCTACAATGCACTTTTGCCTCATCTAGGAGAACAGGAAGAACTAGATGATATTTCGAATAGAGCTTTTGCATATGGTTATTTAGGTGGAGGAATTTTATTGGTTGTTCATTTTGTATTAATACAGATGATAACTGCAGATTGGGTGATTCCGTTTTGTTTGGCTTCTGCAGGGATTTGGTGGTATGGTTTTGCTTTAATTACTTTTAGTTGGGTTCCTGAGCCTCCTGTTGAAAATGAGATGGAAAAATTAAAATTTAGAGATGCAGCAAGATTTGCAGTTGGCGAAGTTAGCCAAACATTGAAAGATTACAAATCATTTCCACATCTTTTCCTTTACATGTTCGCTTATTTTTTATTCATTGATGGTATCAATACAGTAACTGCTTTAGCGGGTGTTTATGGTACTACAGTTTTAGGTATTGGAACTTTAGGTTTGTTAGGGGCCCTTCTCATAGTACAATTTGTAGCAGCCCCATCAGCTATTTTGTTTACTAAATTGGCTGAAAGCAAAGGAACCAAGCAAGCATTAATGATTTCAATAAGTGGTTGGGTAGTTCTTTGTTTTGCAGGCCTTTGTTTCGCTCCATTAGAGTTGGAAACACACGAAGAACATGATATTCTTTTTGAATGGGATGAAACGGAAGAGGCTTATTCAGTTCATGTGTCCTGGTCTACACTTGAATTGGCTCAAAAATTAGAGTATGAAGATGAGGAATTTAATGAGCAAGCATGGGCTAAGGAATGGTCATATCTTCTTCCAACAAAGCCTAATGTTGATGAAGAAGAGTTATTAGTTTGGTCTTGGGGAGATTCTGAAGATGAACCGGATAAAATTTTACTTAAAGATATTCCCAATTCAAATATAACTTTGTTTATTTCTTCGGTAGATAATACTCGATTTAGCGTGAGTGTTTCTGGAGACTTATTAGACGGAGCTGCAAGCGTCGGCGAGGATCATCCAACTAATTTAGGAGATGGTGTATTGGATAGCATTCCAATTTGGGCTAGAGATAATGTCTGGAAGCCATTAGGAATGAGTGTTTTCGTTCAGTTTATAGTACTTGGTTGCTTCATGGGATCATTATTGGGAGGATCACAGGGTCTTGCACGTAGTTTATTTGGTCAAATTGTTCCAGAAACTAGAAGTACGGAGTTTTACAGTTTCCTTGGTTTTTTCAATAAAGTTGCAGCCTTTTTAGGCCCTACAATTTATTTCTTTATGACTGTAATGTATGACAGCCGTGCAGGAATATTTAGTATTGCATTCCTACTTTTATTGGGCGCAATTTTACTTTATAGAGTAGATATTGATGCAGGAATAAGAGATGCAGATGCTGAAGATGCTCGTATACGAAAAATGTTAGACGAAAATAGGGATTCTGAAGCCATTAATGAGTCGTAGGCAAAAGATATTAGAAGCACCAAAAAACTTTAAGAAAAAGCTTAAAGATTTCAATGAGAAGAGGAAGAAACCGAGAGAGCCAATAACTACCAAAGCTTCAATGTTTAGTATTTTTTCATGGGCATTTTATGATTTAGGAAATACAATATTTTCAGTTCTTATAGTTTCTTTTTATTTTGGTCTTTGGGTTGTTAGTGATGAAGTAGGCGGAACTGATTCAGATTATGGGTATGCTAATGCCGCATCAATGGCCTTAGTATTTCTTACAGCTCCACTAATTGGAGCACTTTCAGATCAGGCTAGGCGTAGAATGCCTTTTCTTTTTGTTACCACTCTTGCTTGTGTAGCCTTTACAGCAGTTTTAGGTTATGAGAAAGATGGTTGGAGTAAAAGTACAATATTAACAGTTTCATTGATTTTTTTTATAATCGCTAACTATTTTTATCAAGCAGGACTTATATTTTATGATTCAACTTTAGCAACAATATCTACCCCTGGAAACAAAGGTAGAATAGGCGGAATAGGGATAGGCGTAGGATATGTTGGTTCCCTTATAGGAATATTATCAGCCTTATACATTACTACGGTTTTAGGTTTTCCTTATCCAGCCGTATTTCAAATGACTGCGATGTTATTTTTGATATTTGCAATTCCTTGTTTCATATTTGTTAAAGAAACCCCTGAAGATAATTTTTGGCCTAGCTTGATGATACTCATGGCTATTCTTTTGGGTATAAATGCTTGGTTACTCGAGGGGTCAATTAGCTACATTCCACTGTTTTTTGCAATCTGGTGTGTCTTTTCCTCTATGAATACTAAGTCAACACCACTTTTTAGAGATGGTTCAATTATTAATGCGACAGCAGGAACATTTACTCAACTTAAAGGAACTTTGTCAATGTTAGGTAATTTTCCAGGTCTATCTAGGTTTTTAGTTGGTAGAGTATTTTACACCGATGCTGCAAACACATCAATAACTTTTGCAGCCATTTACGTTCGTGAAGAATTTGGTATGGAAGATTCAGAAATTGCAATATATACTATGATTGGAGTTTTCTCTTCAATTGTTAGTGGTTTCCTTTGGGGTTATTTGGTAGATATAGTTGGTCCAAAGATTACGCTTAATGCAGTACTATGGTTCTGGTTTGCTTCTTTCACATTATTAATTTCGACGGTTTGGTTAGGATTACCAACATGGATGATTTGGCTTGCACCTTTCTTAGCTGGAATTGCTTTAGGAGGAACTTGGTGTGCAGATAGGCCATATATGCTAGTTTTGACACCACCACGTTACATAGGCCAATTTTATGGTCTGTACAGTATGGTTGGACGTTTTGCAACAATAATAGGTCCGTTGTCCTGGGCAATTATTGTTGATGAATTGGGTTTTGGAAGGCCCGCAGCTATTGGTTTCCTTTTCATCGTAATGATTATTGGCTACATTATTCTTCAGAAAGTGGACGATGAGCCTCGAGAATGGCCTCCAGAGTTACAAGCTGATTACGAACCAGAACCTCCACGTGGAGCTATTGGACGCTCACGATAACCACTTTAATGTATACCTAGTGGGAATATTATGGAACGTCGTATAGATCACTATTTGGAAAGATTAGTATCTCCAGATTCAATGACTTTTTACAAGGCAGTTTGTGAATTTGCTGAAGAGAGAATTGAACCTAATTATCTAAATTGGGAACGTAACCATGAATTGATTCCAGAAGATATTATTGAAGAAATGGGCCAAATGGGCTTATTTGGAGTTACAGTTTCTGATAAATATGGAGGACAAGGAGGTAATCAATTAGATTTAATTTTGATGGGTTTGGCATTAGGTTACCACTCCCAATCATTGGCAATAACTCCTGGAGCTGCAATGTCTTTAGGAGCTAAGCCATTACAATTATTTGGTACTGATGCGCAGAAGGAAGCTCATCTTCCTGATTTGGCAGCTGGAAAAAGGATGTTTGTTTTCGGTTTGTCTGAACCTGGTAGAGGTTCTGATGCTACAAATCCACAAGTTACAGCCAAAAGAATTGGAAATAAATGGATAATTAAAGGTGAGAAATGCTGGTCTACAAATGCCAAATGGTCTAGTCATGTTGTAGTTCATGCAATGACTAGTCCTGAATCTAAACCTGGTTATCGTACTACTTGTTTCATAGTACCTATGGATGATCCTAATGTGTCTTATCAGGAAATGGCAGGTAAGGAGTTGTGGAGTCAGTCTTCTACTGGTTCTATCACTTTTGATGAAGTAGCAGTAACAGATGAGGCGATACTAGGAAAGGAAAATGAAGGGTTCAAAGTTATGGCTCAGACATTGAATGGAGGTAGATTATTCATTGCAGGAATGTCTTTAGCTTCTCTTGCCTTTGGTCTTGATAAATGTAGAGTATATGCTCAGGAAAGAGAACAGTTTGGAGTTCCAATTGGAAGTTTTCAAAGAGTCCAAGACGTTATTATTGATATGGATATTACTCTTGAGCAGGGCTTGACATGGTTAATAGATTTAACAAATAGATATAATGATAATACATTNGATAGGGAATCTGCAGCCAAAGTGAAAATAGAATGTTCACGAAAGGCTTCAGATCATTTGACNATGGCAATGGAAGTCTGTGGAGGAGTATCTTCCTTGGATGAATTTGGATTAATTCGTCATCACAGAGATTTGTTTGTTTGTAGAGTTGGTGAAGGGAGTAATTTTGCATTGAAAGGCTTTGCAACTCGTCCACTTATGCCAGATATTACTCTTCAGTAACCCCAATACAGTTATAGTGCATTAGTTATGCTGCATTGTGGACTTTGAACAGTTGGTTTGTTATAGCCAAACAATAATCATANTAATATTAGTAATTGGTTATGTAATAAATTACCAAAATAATACTAAATCTGCTATTTCGAAGGAAAAATTGCATTGTTCAAGTTGTGGGAAAATTCTTTTAGGTAAAGATCCAAATTATTGTTCTCATTGTGGCCATATGAATTCACATTCTAAAGGTTCTAAATTGGAAAAATAGTGTTAAAATTTTAAGTATGTAGTTATTTATTGTTATTTATGAAGCGTAGAGAGATTAATTTTTCAAATACTTCAGATGACAGTTGTAACACAGTAGGATGTAATAATCCAGTAAAGCGTTCAGTCTCTCGTAAAAAGGTGGATGCAATTACATCATTAAATGTGGAAGGAACTGGAAGGAAAGTTAGTCTGTGTCAAGCTTGCTATCGTCTTTTCAAGAAGTATACTAAGAAAGATAGAGCCATGGAGTCATTTGGTAGATGAATGCCTCTTATGCTATTTTTGAGGCCGAATTCCGAACTTCTTTTAGAAGTTCTTTTCAGTCTTTTAAAAAACGTTTTGCATCAACATTTTTTATATCTATTTTAGGTATTATCTTTTCTTTTGCGTGCATTAGGCTTATGAATTTTGTTATTCAAAATCCAGAACTTTTCCCAGAAGGTTCAAATGAAGGATATGGCACTATATTGTTGGTTTATTTTTCTTTATTTACACTTAGATCTGCAGGAATTACTTACAGGAAAATTGTTAAATCTAAGATTATGGATTTATATTTAGTTCAGCCCGTAGTTCCTAGGTCGATTATGCTGGGACAATTTTTTGCAGTCTTAGTTCCAAATCTTTTAATTACTTCTGGAATGCTTTTGATATTTTCTGTAGGAAATATTATTACTAAAACTAATATATATGTCGAAATGGAATTTTTCATTTTGGTATATTTGTTTTCCTTTTTATCAGCTCTAAGTGGATTTATGTTTTCATTGATTGGTTCCTTATATCCATTCTCAAGAAAACTTAGTTTTTTGATAGTCTTATTTCCAATTCTTTTAGCGCTACTTTTAGTTTCTAATTCAGCACATAAAGATCCTACGTTGGCCGTAATTATAGTATTAGTTTGTTCTATACTATTGCTTATTTTCTTTTATTTTATGGATAATATATTTGTGGAAGCTCTGGAATCTTACAAAATTAATTCTTCATCACATAAAAATCCAGTAAGAATACTACAATTCCGGTGGCTAAGCCCAATAGTTGGACGTAGAGCATCTGCGATTTGCTCGAAAGAAGTCACTTCATCAATCAGGGAGAGAGATGTTCTGAGTTCAGCATTTTCAACATTTTCAATATCCTTATTGCTGGTTTTTTGGTGGTTTAAGGTAGGACTTCCAAATGAACCTGTTGGAGATCTTCCTCCAAAGTTGTATTATCCTGGAATGTTAGCAATTAGTTTATACTTAGGAGCACTTTTGCAATGTACAATGCTAGGTTCTACAATGCTTGGTGTTGAGGGGAAAAGATTGTGGATTATGAAATCTAACCCAGTAGAATCACTTTTAATTATGAGAGGAAAAGCTTTTGCACTTTTATTTATGGCACTTCCAGGCCTTTTATCTATATGGATTCCAATATGTATTCTAGCTAAATTTCCTTTGGAAGTAACATTATTTTTTGGGGAATGTGTTTTAATGTTATTATTTGTAAATACTGGATTAGGTATATGGTCTGGAAGTGCTTTTGCAAATTTTGATGAAAGTGATAGAGGTAATCCAGATATTTTGGTCCAATTTATGTTAATGGGAACTTCAGCTTTTTTTTCATCTATATTGCTTATTTTACCAGCCTCAGTGATGCTTTACAATCATAATATTGGTTTATTGGCAGGGGCAATTTTTGTTATACTTTCGTATGCTGTAATGATTGCAGCAATTAGAGCAGGTTCATCAGCTTATCGTAGCATTTACATAGATAGCTACGGAGCCTAGAAAATATAGCAAATACAATAATAATAGGCGTTCTATGTGTGTATGTGGTATTAATTGCATCTAGTGAGATGGAAGCTTATTTTGAAGATTTAGAAAAAAAAGCTGATAATTGTTACACCTTAGTTGAAAAAGTTAGAAAGGCCGGTTTTGACCCTTCAGATTCTCCAGAAATACCAAGGGCAAAAGATTTAGCTGAAAGAGTCGAAGCTCAAGTAGGTCCTGAAGGAATAGCTCCTAGAATAAGAGAAGTCTCAGAGGATAATGATAGGGAAAGTACAGCTTTACTAATTGCAAAAGAACTTGCAGGAAAATTAAAGTCAGAATTAGGTTTGGAAAAAGCGCTAGAGCAGGCAGTAAGAACATCGCTTTCAATCCTTACAGAAGGAGTTTTAGTTGCTCCAACGGAGGGAGTTGTAAAAGTAAGTACACTTGAAAATAGTAATAATACTAAATGTGCTTCAATATATTANGCAGGACCAATACGCGCAGCAGGTGGTACTGCACAAGCTTTGTCAGTACTTATTGCAGATGTCGTACGACGTGAATTAGGTTTGGATTCTTATATTCCAACACCTGCAGAGATTGAAAGATATAAAGAAGAAATTCCCTTATACAAAAGAGCAGTTAATTTACAGTATGTTCCGAGTCCAGAAGAGATACACACNATAGTAACTTCTTGNCCAATTTGCGTTACTGGCGAAAGAACAGATAAATTGGAAGTTGCAGGTAATAGAGATCTTCCGCGTGTTGAAACTAATTCATTGAGAGGTGGAGCCTGTCTTGTTTTGGCTGAGGGACTTTGTCTTAAGGCTGCTAAAGTTTTGAAGCATGTAGATAAGTTAGGAATAAGTGGNTGGGATTTTCTTAGAAAATATACTGAAAAGAAGCGGAAATCAGCATCAGGAGATGTTAAAGAGCATAAATATTTGAAAGATGTATTAGCAGGTAGGCCCATTTTTGCATTTCCAGATAAGCCAGGCAGTTTTCGATTAAGATATGGCCGTTCAAGAACGGGAGGATTAGCTTCAATGTCATTACATCCTTCAACAATGCTTATTCTTGATTCTTTCGCAGCTATAGGAACACAATTAAAACTTCAATTACCAGGTAAAGCTACGGCCTCTACGCCATGCGATACAATAGAGGGCCCATCAGTAATATTACAAAATGGTAAATTTACTAGGCTTGATGACTATAAGCAAGCATTAGATGTTGTAAATCAAGTAAAAGAGATTATTGACTTAGGTGAACTTTTAATCCCAGTGGGTGAATTTATAGAGAATAATCACCCATTACAACCATCTGGATGGTGTGATGAATGGTGGGCATTAGTAGTTAAATCAAAAGGTATTGGAAAATATTCAGGAGATTACTCTTTTGAGCCTTTATTCAATTTTTGCAAAGAAAACGAGTTACCNTTACATCCCAAATTTACGTTTAATTGGAANGATTTAGATTGNAAAGAAATTNTAGATCTTCGTNANCAGCTTATACGTAANGGTTCNGAAGTNNTNAAGAATAATTTTTCTCAAATATANNNAGANATTTTTGTNAANCTNGGNCTTTTNTTTGAGATTAATGAAAATTCTATTGTTTTAGATGANGGTTATCAACCTCTAATTACTCTATTAGGNATAGAGNATGTAAATGATAGTTTNGTNGCTAAAGAAATAAGTATAGAAACAGATGAATCATTAGTTTTGGTTTCNGNNTTGTCTGGAGTTCAGATAAAATGNAANTCTCCAACAAGNATTGGAGCAAGTATGGGNCGTCCNGANAANGCAAATGAACGTAGNCTCAANCCNCCNCCNCANGTNCTNTTNCCTTTGGGAGATNCTGGNGGNAATCAANGATTNATTAATACTGCATTGAAAGAACGNCCNTATCGNNGAGGTTTTACNCAAGGTAAGNTNGGTTCNATAGANATGGTAACACAATTAAGATNNTGTAAGAANTGTANTGNGGAAACNATTTCNTTGNGNTGNTGTGAANCTTTGACNATGGTTAAGGAAGANGCAAAAAAGAGAATAGTNGATGTATCTGANNTTGTNACAAAAGCAATGAANAATACNAAAGTNGGAATNTTNCCNAAAGTAAAAGGAATTAAGGAANTGAAATCAGGACCTAAGATTCCAGAATCNNTNGAAAAAGGNATTCTNCGTTCAAANTATGATNTGAGAGTTTACAANGATGGNACNCTNAGNTATGANATGATNGATTTACCNATNACNCANTTTTATCCAAGAGAGATTGGTTTGTCAGTTNANAAAGCNCTANAATTNGGNTATANNAAAGATATAAATGGNNANAAATTGNAATCNGANNATCAATTGTTAGAGTTAAAAGTTCAAGATTTAATTGTTTCTAGGAATTCAGGTCCTTGGTTAATTAAAGTTGCAAACTTTGTTAATGATGAATTAGTGAGGTTGTATGATTCGGAGCCTTTCTATGATGTAAATGCTAATTCAGATATGCATGAATTAATAGGTAATCTTCTAATTTGTCTAAGTCCTCACACTTCAGCCGGCGTTTTAACTAGATTAATAGGTTTTACAGCAGCTAAAGCGCAATATGGCCATCCATTCCTTCATGCAGCCAAGAGGAGAAATTGTGATGGTGATGAAGATTCCATAATGTTATTGCTTGATGGTTTACTCAATTTTTCAGATAGTTTTGTCCCCACTACTAGAGGAGGAACTATGGATATACCAAGAGTAT
The DNA here is from genome assembly GCA_002718915.1 of Methanobacteriota archaeon. Taxonomy (GTDB): domain Archaea; phylum Thermoplasmatota; class Poseidoniia; order MGIII; family CG-Epi1; genus CG-Epi1. The sequence continues at coordinate 8,999 of PBGF01000027.1, forward strand.
TATCAACTAGAATTGATCCCATGGAGATAGATAGTGAGGCCCACAATGTTGAATTGAATTCCTCATATTCTTTAGAATTATATGAGCATTCGGAAAAAGAGTCTAACCCTGTTGCAGTTATTGATTATCTAGATACAGTTTCAAAAAGATTAGAAACTCCAGAACAGTATGAGGGATATTCATTTACACATTCTTCATCAAATATTAATTTAGGTCCAAGTGAATCTCGTTATGTCACTCTAGATTCTATGAAAAGTAAAGCTCTTGCTTCTCTTGAATTAGCTAAAAAGACGCGAGCTTCAGATGCTACTTATGTTGCAGAACAAACAATAGAGAAGCATTTTATTAGAGATATAATTGGAAATCTTCGATCTTTTTCTACACAAGGTGTAAGGTGTAAAAAGTGCAATACTAAATATCGTAGGCCTCCTTTGAAGGATACTTGTGTTTGTGGCGGTCTTCTCCAATTGAATATTTCTCCAAAATCAGTTGCAAAATATCGGCAAATTGCAGGGGAAATTGCGGAAATTTATGGTTCACGAAAATTCATTCGGCAAAGATTAGAATTGGCATTTAACGCTATTGAAGAAACATTGGAAAATGAACAAATCAAGCAGATGGATTTAGGTGCTTTTATTTGATAAATATAGTTGACAATATAGACTCAACAAATACTTGGCTTACACAATTCAATAATGATTTTTTTGATTCAATTATTTCATTTAAACAGTCTAAGGGATATGGAAGACTAGGCAGACATTGGGAATCTGACATAGGTGGTTTATATTATTCAGTAGTTTTACCTTATAGGAAAATTTTACCAATAATTGTAGGAGTTTCAGTTTCAGAGATTTTAGTTAAATATAAACTTGATATTCGATTAAAATGGCCTAATGATATACTAGTTGATGGTAAGAAATTAGGAGGCATTTTATGTCAGTCAAATGGTAAAAGTTCAATTGTAGGTTTAGGAATAAATTTGCATAATAATCCAAAATTTTCTGAATCGATAAATTTATCTGAATTAAATTGTAATATTAACAAGTTGAATTTTGTTGATAATCTATCAAAAAAGATATCGGTTCTTTTAAAATGTAAAGACCAAGAGATTATTGATAAATTTTTAGCTTACGATTGTTTGATTGGAAGATTTGTATCTTGGTCTGAAGGTAAAGGATTGGTTGAAAAAATATCTAATGAAGGTTATTTGGTAGTTAGAGATACTAATGATAAAGTAGTTTTTTTGACTGATGAGGTACATTTAGAATGATTAATTGGGATAGTGAATCTTTTCATCCTGTGGTAGATTTACCCGATAAATATAAAATTCTAGATTTGACTCAGGGTTTGTGGAATTCGGATAAGAGTGAGTTTTCTATTGGTAAATATGACGAATATAGGCCAGGAGTCTACAATACAGATTTATTCAATGGTAATCGCAACATTCATGTTGGCATAGATATTGGTGGTCCAGTAGGTACACCATGTATGTCATTTATGGATGGTAAAATATATGATTTTGGCTATAATTCAGAAGCAGGAGATTATGGGAATGTTGTTTTAACGGAACATAAAATCTCAGGAAAATTAATTTGGGCGCTTTACGGACACCTTGATTCAGAATCAATTATGAACAAAAGTAAAGGACAATCAATTGAAAAAGGGGAAATTATTGGTCACTTTGGAGATGAACAAGCGAATGGGGGTTGGGAACCGCATTTGCATTTTCAATTATCATTTGTTAAACCTGAAACACATGATTTGCCAGGTGTTGTTGCAAAAGAGGAAAGAGAATCAGCACTTAAAAAATATCCAGATCCTCGGTTAGTTCTTGGTCCAATATATTAAATTAATAACTTTTTAATCAGGTACGTTTAGTATATAATTATGAGAAACATAACTTTGTTTCTGGCATTTGTGATTTTAAGTTCAGCAGGTTGTTTAGACAGCCTTAAGGAAGACTTAATTTCATGCGAAAATAAAGTAGGCGAATGTCGATATGAAATTCTTCAAAGTAGTAAATATTCTAAGTTACATATTGAGATAGATTATGTCTCAGGATACGAACCAAGTTCGGATGCACTTGATTTACTTCGTCAAAGAATCAATGAAGTTACCGATAAAACTTCAGTAACATTTAGTCAGGAGAGCTTTGGTAGTACAGATACTAGTTACTCATTAGAGGAAATGCTTGAGATTGAAAATTCTCAACGCACAAAATTCAAAAAGGGTGATGAATTCGTGATACATATTTTGTATCTTAATGGCGAATTTGAAGATAATGAAAATGCATTAGGTATTGCATACAAGGGTTCTTCATTTGCCATGTTTAAAGAGAATATTGAAGATTCTGCTTTTCTTTTTATTTCCGCTGAAGACATAGAAAAAGCAGTTCTAGTTCATGAATATGGTCATCTTTTAGGTTTGGTCAATATGGGCTATACTTCACCGCATGACCATGAGGATCCCGATCATCCACACCATTCAAATAATGAAGAATCAGTAATGTATTGGGCTGTCGAGAGTCAAGATTTCTATAATCAATTGGATGGTGAACCTCCAAACAATTTTGATTCATATGATTTAGATGATTTAAGCTTAATGAAACAAGGTAAATTGTAGTGCCTTATTTCCAATATAAACATTTTACATTTGTTTACATTTTAATTATAACATTAATTAGTCATGTACCAGGTGATAATCTTCCAGAATCTAATTCTTCTTTATCTCATCAAGATAAAATTTTTCACTTTTGCGAATTCTTCATACTTGGTTTATTAGTTCAATTATCATTTATTGAGGCAAAACTTTTTTCAAATAAAGAAATTATATTTATGTCTTTGATATTTTGTTTTACAATAGCTTGTTTTGATGAATTGCATCAAAATTTTGTTCAAGGCCGTAATCCTTCTATCGATGACTTATTTTTTGATTTTTTTGGAATAATTTTAAGCTTTATTAATTACAAAAATTTCCATTAATTCTTCTATTCTTTCTTTTTATTTTAATTTTTTTCCGAATTTTTGGTTTTATTTCAAAGGAAATCCATCCAGTACCTTTTTGCGTGCAATTTGGTTCGTCAGTATAATCTGCTGCCATGATGTTTCGCGGCTTGCGAATTAGTTATTTAAAATTAGTGTATGTTTAATGTCAGGTGGTGGGAGTAAGCCCCTTTCTGTTAACCAAAATGGCTGGCGACATTTAGCTTTGCTTCCTACCTACCGCTCCCGAGCAGGTTTACGCGGTTACTTGGAATTGCTCCAGCAGGGGTGCTCGTTTCATCAAATCCTCCACTGACGTCACGTCCTAGACGATCATTCCTATAGTGGGGCTGTGTCGTTTCTGTTGCATTGCCAATCCTCTCGGATTCCCTAAGGCTGCCTTGCTCGTGGAGAGGGGACTTTCCTCAGCCTAAGGCCGTCGGTCGCCCTCCACCTCCTGACATTGTTTTAATTATACTAAGAATATATAGTTCACGGTTAACAGTAAACCCTTATTTACTGGATATAATCACAAATAATGCCAGAAGATGAAGAGTTTTCTAAAAATTCACAAGGAAAGAATTTAGATTATAAGAAAGCTTATGATAAATGGGTCAAAGAAGTACTTGAACCAGCTTTGGCTAAACATCCTGAAAGAGACAAAAAGTTTATGACTACTTCAAGTCAAAACGTGGATAGATTATATACGCCATTAGATAATTCTGGAATCGATTTTGAAAAGGATATTTCTTTTCCGGGGCAATTTCCATATACAAGAGGTATTCATTCAACAATGTATCGTGGTCGTTTATGGACTATGCGAATGTTTGCAGGTTTTGGTTCTGCTGAAGAAACGAATGAACGATTCAGGTACTTATTAGGGCAAGGTAACGCAGGATTGAGTACGGCTTTTGATTTACCCACACTTTATGGTTATGACAGTGATTCACCTATGGCAGCTGGAGAATTTGGTGAATGTGGTGTAGGAGTTAGTAGTATTGAGGATATGTCTATTTTGTTTAAAAATATTCCACTTGACAAAGTAACTACTTCTATGACGATAAATTCACCAGCAGCTATGATTTGGGCTATGTATATTGCAAATGCTGAAAATAGGGGAATTCCAAAATCTAATCTTGGTGGTACAATTCAAAATGATATTCTTAAAGAATATATTGCTCAGAAGGAGTATATTTTTCCACCTAATCCCTCAATGAGATTAGTTACAGATACAGTTGAGTACGGAACAAAAAATATGCCTAAATGGAACACAATCTCCATTTCAGGATATCATATACGTGAAGCAGGTTCTACTGCAGTACAAGAGCTTGCTTTTACTTTAGCAGACGGTTATGCTTATGCAGATTGGGCTATTGAAAGAGGATTAAAGATTGATGATTTTGCTCCAAGATTTAGTTTCTTTTTTAATTCACACAATGATTTCTTTGAAGAGATAGCAAAATACAGAGCAGCTCGTAGAATATGGGCTAGAGATATGAAGTACAAGTATGGTGCTAAAGATCCGCGCAGTTTAACACTCAGGTTCCATACACAAACCGCAGGTTGTAGTTTAACGGCTCAGCAACCAGAAATTAATATTGTTAGAGTTGCTATACAGGCAATGGCAGGGGTTTTAGGAGGTACACAATCATTGCATACGGATTCAATGGATGAAGCCTTAGCTTTACCTTCTGAAAAAGCAGTCCAAATTGCCTTGAGAACCCAACAAATTATTGCACATGAATCAGGCGTAGCAAATGTTGCAGATCCGCTGGGTGGAAGTTATTACCTTGAATGGTTAACAGATGATATGGAGAGACAGTCACGGGATTATTTTGATAGAATTGATTCTTTGGGCGGAGTTGTATCAGCAATAGAGAAAGGTTTTTTTCAGAAAGAAATAGCTGCAGCGTCATACAAATATCAACAAGAAATAGACAATAATGATAGAACAGTTGTAGGCGTTAATGAATTTACTTCTGATGAGCCTGTTGAGATACCCATTTTAGAAATGGATCCTGAAGGTTTCGAAAGGCAATGCAGAAGACTAAAGAATTTGCGTAATAATAGAAACAAAAGCAGACATTCAGCTAGTCTTTCAGCAATTGAAAAAGCAGCTGAAGGGGAAGAAAATCTCATGCCTCATTTTATAGAAGCTGCAAAAGCTAAAGCAACTCTTGGTGAAATGTGTGATGTTTTAAGAGGAGTTTTTGGAGAGTATAGAGAGGGCTCAGATTTCTGAGTAATTTTTTGGCATCGATTATAATTGGTTTAACTGGAAAAAATGCAGCAGGTAAAGGAACTGTGGCAAGGATATTATCTCAAAATAAATTTATCTATCATTCATTGTCTGATTCGTTACGAGATGAACTTAAAGTATTAGGAAAAGATGAAACTCGTGAAAATTTAATAGATATAGGTAATAAACTTAGAATCGAGGGCGGTCCTAGCGTTCTAGCTGATAAAATGATCTCTAAATTGAATTCCACAGGTAATCATATTGTGGATTCAATTAGAAATCCCTTTGAGGTCAATTCACTCAGGGAAAATTTTCCATTAAATAAATTTATTTTGATTTCAGTAGATGCAGATGCAAGATTAAGATATGATAGACTATGTTCTAGGGGGAGAATAGGTGATAGTGATTCTTGGAAAAGTTTTGTTGATCAGGAAAAGCAAGAAGAGAATAATAATGATCCAAACAAACAGCAATTATCCAAAACTATGAGTATGGCAGATTATAGTATTGATAACAGTGGAAGTTTGGAAGATTTAGAAAGTCAAGTTCAAAAAATACTATCTAATCTATAGATTCCATTCATAGGTTGTTGTTAAAAAGAACATAAATGCAATAGGCATTAGATGAAATGCCATTCCAAATGCAACGTTTATAGCCATCCATCTTCCGGCATAATTATTGGGCATTTCCATTACTTTATCAACGACCGTGTTTGTGGTATCTACTAATTTCCCTGCAAAAAATCCAACGAATTTAGCAACTCTTTCATGCGGGAGTGCTTCCTTTCCTTTATCTCTAGAACTTTTTAGCCAATCTCCCATTTGTAACATTCTATCCACCATTGGCCTATATTTTTCAACATCTACACTTATCAATTTTACAGCTAAATTTCTAGTGTCCCACACACGCCTCCAATCTAAATATGTATGACCTACAAAAAATACAATGATTAATGATATTTGCCATTGAGGTGTTTGTTCCCAGTCTGGAGGTCTTATAGTTAAGTCAAAAAATTCTACAACTCCATCTTCAGGCTCAAAAATAACAAATCTCATTAAAGCAATAGTGGCAGGAACTAACAACCCCACCGTAAATTTAGCTGCTATAGAGTAGCCCTTTGGAATTTCTTTCAATCTTTCAAATATCCATTTTAAGTGATGACCATGAATTTGAATTGCTTTTAATGCAGGTTCTCCCAAAAAGATTAATCTTTGAATGATTGGAATGAAAATTAGGGCATGAAAATAGAGTTCCCATGGCGTATCCCAGCTGAAGTAATCACCAAACATACTAGTGTCTTAGTTAAAGGAGGGTGTTAAAAAAAGGACCGAATAGGGTATTATGTCTAGAAGACGAGGCAGGCGTTCGAAAGTTCAAGAAAGGCTCGCTAGATGTAGAATTGATAAATTATTGCTATTGCTTGATTCTAAAAACCCTACTGCCCAAATAAGTCCAAAGAAATGTATAAATTTTGTTAAACTTATAGGAAAACGATATAATCAACGTTTATCCAGTTCACAAAAGATTAAATTTTGTCGTAAATGTAATTCTAAATATAATTCTAATAATAGCCGTTTTAGATTGTCTAAAAATGGATGGAGAGTAATTAGCTGTTTAGATTGTGGTGCAATTTATAGATTTAAATTTAATTTGAATCTATAGTCTTTTGTTCTAATTCTTTGCGATAATCCACGATCATTTTATCTATGTTTTCATTTGAAATGGCCAGAATTCTAGCAGCAAGTAGTGCAGCATTTTCACCACGGCCAATGCCAACACCAGCTACAGGTACGCCAGGAGGCATTTGAACTACAGAAAGCAATGAATCTAAGTTTGCTGGAGAGCTTGATGATGCGCAAGGAACTCCAATTACAGGTTTTAGTGTATGGGCTGCAACAACACCAGGTAGGGCAGCAGAAAGACCTGCGAGTGCGATAAAAACATCAGCTTCAGATTTTTCAATAACATCTACAACTCTTGCAGGAGTTCTATGAGCTGAGGCTACAAATGTTTCAAATGTAATATCAAATTTATCCAATATTTTTTCAGCCTTTTTTGCAGTAGGCTTATCGCTTGCAGATCCCATAACTATAGTAACTTGAGCCATATTTTTCATAGGAGACATAAATATAAGAGATACGGTGATATGGTGTCTTTAAGAAAGGCTGTTTTTAGGAATCTGCGCCCGGATAGTGTAGCTTGGAATCACGGAAGCTTGCGGAGCTTCAAACCTGGGTTCGAATCCCAGCCTGGGCGCCATTTACGCAGGTATTCAAATGAGCATTGGAAAAGGTTTGCAAGATAAGTATCAATTTATTCAAAAAACAATCAGTTCTTTACTAGAGGATGAGGATGATTGGATATCTGCTATGGCTACAGTCGTATCGGAATTACATAATAATTTCGACCATTTTAATTGGACTGGTTTTTACAGAGTAGTTTCACCCCAATTACTGAAAATAGGCCCTTATCAAGGAACTCATGGATGCCTGACAATACCTTTCTCCAAGGGAATATGTGGATTTGCAGCCCTCAAGAAAGAAACCCAAATTGTTCCTGATGTTAGTAAGAGGAAAGATCACATTGCTTGTAGTCCAACTACATCTAGTGAGCTTGTTGTGCCAATTCTAGATTCAAATGATGAAGTTTTCGCGGTTTTAGATATTGATTCAGATATGAAAAACGCATTTACCAAATTGGACATATTGTTTGTTGAACGCTTGTGCACATTCCTCGGAATAAGGTATGGTTAAGTCATAGATGATATTTAATAAATACATCCTACATGAATACTTGTGACTCGTTTACTTGCCTGTATTTTATGCGCATTTTTTATTGCAGTTGTTTTTAGTCCTTTAGCTCAAACATCAGATGAAATGCAACCAATTCCTTCTACACATATTCACTTAGTTGATGATAGGCTTGAGATAGTTTATCAGGATATTTCACTGTCAAAAGAATTAGGTTTGGTTGAATCACCTGAGGGAAAAATAGACTTATTTGCTAGAGTGATAGATTTAGATGACAGCCATCATGATTTCATTATAAATATGGGAGGATTTATTACTTCGAGTTTTGACAGATTCAATACTTTTGGTTTTATAATTGATATTGAAAAAGTTCCTGAGGTAGTATATTTGCCAGGTTTAGAATGGTTAGAAGCTAATGTAATCTTCTATCCTGCCTTAGATAACAGTGTAGATTCGATAGGAACAAGTGAAATATGGGACGACTTTGGATTTAAAGGTGAAGGTACAACAATAGCTATTTTGGACACTGGAGTGGACTTTGAGCATGAGTCATTAGATGATTTAGATGATAATCCAAATACTTACGATCCTAAAATTGCTGTAGATTCCAATGGTATGCTTGGTTTTTACAATGCTAATACTGACTTAGAATATCCCGATGAACAACCACACGATTCAGGAAGTCATGGGACACATTGTGCAGGTATAGCTGCGGGAACTGGAGGGTCTAGTGGACAGTATGCAGGTGTTGCACCTCAAGCAAATGTAGTTGGAGTAATTGCTTTAGATGGAGGTTCTGGTGATGAAGGAGATTTACTTAGAGCAGTTGATTGGACAATACAAAACAAAGAAAGATTCTCAATAGATGTTATGTCTCTATCACTAGGCGGGCCTATCGTAATTCCGGGAGCCACCAATAATGGAGGTTCTTCAATTTCTCAAGCTTTGGACGTGGCTGTTGAAGCAGGTATTGTTACAGTGGTAGCTATTGGTAATGGAAATTTAGGATTAGCAGCACATCCTGGTTCAGTTTCATATCCTGGTGATAGTGTTAAGGCAATAACGGTAGGATCGGTGAATGATCAACATTCTAGGGAGATTTATTCTAGTAGAGGGCCTACTGGCGATGGTCGAATGAAACCAGATGTCATGGCGCCTGGAGGTGCTATAATGTCCGCACAAGCAAATTCAGGTGATGGATATGTATCTTATTCAGGAACATCAATGGCTACACCTCATGTAGCAGGAGTAGCTGCCCTCATGATTCAGGCCAATCCAAACGTTAGCCCTACTTCAAATACAGATTATGTTAAACAGATTCTTAGAGAAACAAGTGATCATAAAGTTCCTTTAGATGTAGATTGTGGTGAAATATATTCGCCAAACAATTGTTATGGATGGGGTACAGTTGAACTAGTAGGGGCCGTTTCTCGCTCAATGAATTTGAAAAGTGCAGATTTGACTGGAAATACAGGAATTCAATCAGAAACAAGTGAAACATTTGAAGCTTCTATGACTTATACTAAAACAGAATTTACTAATAGAGGAAAAGATGGAGGAACGATTAGTAATTTTATTCAGGGAAATGATTTACCAGATAATGTTAATATTTTGGCAACATATTCCAGTGATTGGCCAAAACCCGACACTTTCTTTCTTGATTCAGGTGAAGGTTCGGGAATTAATTCAGAAAATAGTATGAATTCAGTTTATGAGCAAAATGGAAAATGGATTCTAGAAGCTAATTTCAATTTTACAGGAGCAGTTTCAGCAGGTAATTCAATAGATAGTTTTCCACGTTTTCAGTTTGATATTAAAGCTCCAGCCTTTGATGGAGCTATTCCTTTGACAGTTTATTATTCTATAAATGATATGTTTGGCATTACTAAGAATTTTACAATAGCTTCATTTACAGATTTACCAGATCTTTATATCGAAGAACTAACCTTGTCAGAGACTCTTTTGGAAGGGCAAAAAATACCTATTACTGCACGCGTTGTCAATCAAGGCCCAGGTCCAGCTAGAGAATATCAGCTGAATTTTTACAATGATGAAGAACTTTTTGAATCTGTAACTATTGATGATAGATTAAATCCAAATGAGGCTTTTAATGTTCAAACTGAGTGGATTGCCGTAAAAGGCGAACATGAATTGTCAATTGAGATAATTTCTGTAGTTCCACAAGATGAAGTAGAATCCAATAATTATTTTTCAGTTGATGTGAGCGTTTCTGAATTTTTAGATAGACAACCACCTATTGTTTTCATTAATGAGCCTGATCAAAATGAAATAGTTTCAGGAATAGTAGTTGTTAAAGGTAGTGCGAGTGATAATGTTAATTTAGAATTTGTTGAAGTACGATTATTGCCTAATGATTGGGAAAGAGCGAACGGCTTTGAGAATTGGGCATGGTCCTGGAATTCTAGTAATGATCTTAATGGAAGATATACCGTTGAAGCTAGATCATTTGATGGCTATAATTATTCTTCAGTCTTTTCTGTTGATGTGGAAGTTACCAATGAAGGATCAAATCGTAGACCTACTGCATATTTAACTTCAAATCTTGATGAATTGTATATAGGTGATAAGATTATTTTCTCAGGTAACAGTTCAACAGATGATTCAGAAGTTGTTAGATATCAATTTAATTTTGGAGATGGGAGACAAACAGATTGGAGCGAAACCTCTTGGGTCGAATATTATTTTGAAGAATCTGGTGAATTTGAGGTTATTTTGAATGTAGAAGATGATGAGGGTGCACGCTCTTCATCAGGTGATTCAGTTATGATAAGCGTTAAAGAAAAGCCAGTTAACAATCCTCCAATATCACAGATATTTTCTCCAAAATCTGGAGATGAATTTAGAAATGATGAAGAAATACAATTTTCTTCTCAAGGATCAAATGACCTTGATGGAGATTCGCTTGAGTTTATCTGGTATAGTAGCTTAGATGGGGAATTTTTACGCACTTCGAATATAATCGGAGAAGCAATTCTTTCTCAGGGAACACACATAATAACTTTGAGAGTCGAAGATTCTAAAGGTGAATATGATGAGCAATCGGTGCAAATAATTGTTACTTTATCTGAAGAATCCTTTGATTCAGAAGAAAGTCTTCTTAATTCATTAAGTTTCTTAGGTTGTATTGCATTAATTACAATAATTTCATTATTGAAAAGGAAAGATTAATCTCCAATATATTCTACTCTAGAAACTTCGTTTTCCCAAAGTACTAATTTAACAAGTTCATCAAGATTTGGTTTAAGATTATCCCAAATCCATTTGATAAGTACTTCACTTGTTGGATTTTCAAGCCCTTTTATATCATTAAGATAGTTATGATCTATTTTATTACGAATAGGCATTACAGATTCTTCAATATCACTAAAATCCATTACAAATCCATTTTCAGGATTCATTTTACCTTCTATATGTATTTCTAGTTTAAATGATAAACCATAAAGGTTACTACATGGATGTTCTTTAGGAACCTTTGTCAATCTTCTAGCAGACTCAAATCTTATAATTTGGACTAATTTATGCATTACAATTCGATTACTTCGCCAGCATCAGGCATGATCCATCTTCTTTGCCTGTACTTTTTGAGTATATCTTTCTTCTCTTCTCTAAGTTTTCGGTTCAAATGTATGAGTGCCATTTTCTTAGGACGTGCCATATCATCTAATCTTTCCAATTGTTGTAAAGAACAGTGAGTTTTTGTTCCAATAGTTATGGTTTCTCCTCTTGGATTCTTTACAGTCCCATCACTTGTATATGCTTCATGTACTAGCAAATCAGCATTTGTGTATAGTTTTGATGCAGTAGGAGTAAACATTCCATCGCCTGAATAACAGAAGACTTTTGTTGGACTTCCAGCTTCGAGTCTCAATCCTAAATTTTGAACAGTATGTCTTGTATTAACGACTCTCAAATTCCAATCATCCCATCTGTGAGATCTTTGCAATTCTCTGAATCTTAGTGTAAATGGTAGGTTTGCTACCATGCCATGGTATGCAACTTCCATTAACCTTTCAACATTTCTTTGAGTTCCTACTGGCCCAAAAAGGTAGAATGGTCGAGTTCGTCCATCTTCCCACATTCTCATCATAAGTGCAGGTAATCCAAAAACATGATCTGCATGAAAATGTGAAATAAATATTCCGTCCAAATAATCAGGTCTTTTAGATTGGTGCCAAACTGAAGGTGGTGCTGTTGCTCCACAATCTACTAACATTCTTCTTCCAGCAGCTTCTACCAAGATACATGTATGAGTGTTATTCTCATCGAAAGCTTCTCCAACGCCCAGGAAAGTAATTTTCATTTTTGACCTCTTACTAGACTTTGGATATTGCTATAGCTTGCATATTGATTATTTTTCATGTACATTTCTTTTTCCATTATTTCACATCACGTCATAATTACAGATAATCTGCAAAAATTTATATTTCGCGCACAAAGGGCAAATATATAAAATTAAGTAGTAACCTTTATCAAACACCTAAAAAAATTAATGCATTCTTCTTCTAAAACTTTCTAAATATTTGTATACAGACCCATGTTCAGATCCCGATAATACCATTGATATAGCTACTTTTGCAGCTTCTAATCCATCCAAATCAGAAATGATACATACTGTATGGCCTTGAATTGCAAGATGACACCCCGTCATATCCTCGATAATGTGACGAGTTTTTCCTCCTCTTCCTATTAATCTTCCTCTTATTGTGCCTAATCTTTTCTTTGATCTTCCAACATAATCTCTGATGTCTATAATTTCAAAATAATAGTCCATTTCAATAAGTTGATAAGCAATATCTGGACTAAATCCTCTTCCTATAGCCTTTGCAGTATTTATTATTTGTAGATTTTTGAGAGCGTCTTTTTCATTTTCTTTGGTTATTTCAACTAATCCTTCGTCTGAATCTATAGATATTTTACATCCACTCAATTCTTCCAACTTTCTTTTTGTCTTCCCCTTAGGGCCAATCAAAGCACCCACCCTTGAAGCCGGGACTCTTACATATTTCATAATTCTAAATCCTCTTCTTTTAAATTGTTTATAAGTTTTTTCCAAAATCTATGAAGATTTTTCATATCTCTTTGATGAAGCTGTGAATAAAGAGGATGGCTATCAGGCACTGCCTGACCTACATCAATAATGAATGGTTCTTCTCTACGATTTAGAATATTATATTCGCTTAAATCTCCGTGGGAAAGCTTTTGATTTCGATAAGCTTTAATGGATTTTTTTAATTTAATTAAAAATTCTTCAGGTTTCTTTGGAGGTAATTCTCTAATTGTAGGATATGGTCTGAATCTCCATCCAATATACTGCATAACAACAATGTTCTTATGTACATGATAGGGTTTGGGTACATTTGTTCCTGCAGCTCTCATAGAATGTAAATTTTTATATTCTTTTTGAGCCCATGTAAATATCCTTTCACGTGGATTATTTCCACTATTTTTAAATCTTGCATCACCTTCTATATATTTTTCTAATTTTCTGAAAGTTGCAGTATTAATTCTATAAATTTTTACGGCTCTATTTTCACCATTATTTGTTTTTGCCCTAAATACATTTCCTTCTTTTCCGGTAGCAATCACATTTTCTATAGTACTTATGACGCCTTGACTAATTAATTGTTGCAAATTTCTTAACGTAACTTCGTCAAAGACATCGTCTATAGTTTTTTTCCAATCTTGGCCAAAATTTGCATTTATATTTCCTAAAGCTCTATCAAGTTTTTCTGTTCTACCTTGCATTTATTAATAAATATCTAAAATCTCAGGTATTTTTCCGTTCCTTTTCAAGTTTGATGTTTGCGTAGGAGTATATCTAAATTTAACATCAGCTTTGCTATCCTGGAATGACCATGGAACCACTATCAACAAATCATTTTCACGAACCCACATTCGTCTTCTCAATTTTCCAGGTATTCTTCCCATTCTTCTTTTACCATCTTCGCAAATCAATTGAAGTCTTGAACCTCCTTGAAAAGTTTCTGCAACAGCAAACATTTCTCCCTTTGGTTTATATGGAAGTGTAACTCTTATATTTTCAGTAGGCTCAGATGAATTTTTTTTATTATTTAATTCTGTTTTTTTATCCTTATCTGTCGTTGAATCAGCAACAGCTTCAGTTACATCATTATCGTTAGTCACGTTTGTCTCGACAAGAGTTCCTATAATAAGATTGCCGCCCCAGCTCTTATTCATCCCGCTCTATTGAAACATAATGCCCTTGTTTGAAACATGTATACATGATAGCCACGTAAAATTAGGAGCAAAAATGGTTGATTTTGCAGGTTGGCACATGCCGATTCAATATACAAGTATAGTATCTGAACACAATTCAGTTAGAGAAAGAGTGGGAATATTTGATGTATCACATATGGGTCAGATTTTTGTTTCAGGAAAAGAATCTTCTGAATTTTTATCTTATGTAACTACATGGAACATTTCTAGGCTCTCTGATGGTGACTGCCGTTATTGTCATATTTTGAATGATGAAGGTAAAATTATTGATGATACAATTGTATACACTTTCGATCAGGAAAATTACATGTTAGTTCCTAACGCTTCAATGATATCAATAGTATATGATTGGCTACTTCTAAAATCTGATAGTTTTGATGTAGATATAACCAATAAATCAAATGATTATTTTTGTCTAGCAGTTCAAGGCCCTGAATCGTTGAGGCTTCTTCGCCAATTTTTTAATCTGTCAATCACTCCGTTCAAATTAATTAAATCTGAAAACTTGATTATCAGCGGAACCGGTTATACTGGTGAGAAAGGCTATGAAATTATGGGTCCTACATCAGAATGTTTATCAATTTGGAAATCTTTTATTGAGATGGGTGCACAGCCAATAGGACTGGGTGCACGAGATACTTTACGGCTTGAAAAGGGTTATCTACTCTCTGGAACTGATTTTAATGGTAATCAAACGCCTCTTGAATCAGGTTATTCATGGGTTATTGACTGGAATCATGATTTTATAGGTAAAGATAAGCTGGAAGTTCAAAAAAATAGTAGGTACGATACTTTGAGTGGTATTTTGCTTGAAGAAAGAGGAGTTCTTAGGCCAGGTTTGCCTGTTTTTTTCGAAGGAAAACGACTGTCAGAATTAACTAGTGGTTCTTTATCTCCGATTCTCAAGCGAGGTATTGGTCTTTCATATGTTCAACTTCCAGTAGGATCAGCTGTGAAAGTTCAAATTCGCAATAAACAATTAAAAGGGCGTGTCGTTCAGACTCCATTCTTATGAGCGAAATACCAGATAACCTAGGCTACACAAAAGACCATGAATGGGTTGGCCCTAAAGAAGGAAAAGGCGTCAAAGTAGGCATCACAGATTATGCTCAAGATGCACTATCAGATGTTGTATTTGTTGAGCTACCGAGTGTAGGCGATACCTTTCAAAGAGGGGAAGTAATGGCAGTTGCTGAATCTGTTAAAGCAGCTAGTGACATCTATGCACCTTTAGCAGGTAAAATTTTAGCAATAAATGAAAAATTAGAAGAGTCTCCTGAGTTGGTTAATGAATCGCCGTATGGTTCAGGCTGGATGGTCATAATTGAACCTTCAGAAGACTTGTCATCATTACTTGATGCAGAATCTTATAAAAATACACTTGATTAATCATTTAAAAGTTACAAATGATAGGGCAGAAGAAGCCAAGGAATTTTTAAAAGATAAAGGTTATCTAAATAGCAATTATTTGCCAATCAAGGGTGACAATTTTGTTCTTTGGCCATTGATTGTTGAGTCTGTGCCGTTCGAAGGTAAAATAATTAGATGTGATGGAATAAAGTATGTTAAGCAGTCAAGGGACTATAGATCAAAATTGAATGATGAAATTAGAGATTTGGCACCGAGATCTTTTGATATTTTTGGAGAGATTGCCATTATTAAGTTGGTAGATGATTTAAGAAATTATGAAAAGGAAATTGCAGAAGCTTTACTTTTGTCACACACAAATGTAAGAACGGTTTGTCTTGATTCAGGCGTTCATGGAGAATTTAGATTACGTGATCTAAGATTGATAGGGGGAGAGAATAATTTTGTTTCGATACATAAAGAGAATGGAATGGAGTTTGAAGCCGATATTTCTAAAGTTTATTTTTCACCTAGACTTGCTACAGAAAGGGAAAGAATCTCTTCACTTGTTCAACATGGAGAGTTTGTGTTAGATGCTTTTGCAGGAGTAGCACCTTTTTCCATTTCTTTAGCAAAAAAAGGATGTAAATTATTGTCTTTAGATTCAAATCCAGAAGCTAAGAAGTGGGCTTTGAAGAATTTCAGTAATAATGGTATAAGCAAAAATCAATATAATTTTTACAATTCCAAATTTGAAGATTTTGATTTTAAATCTAAGAAATTTGATAGAATTATCATGAACAATCCAACTAATTGTTTACATTACTTAGAGAAAGCACTTAATTTGGTTGCAAAAAACGGCACAATCCATTTCTATAATATTTGCCCTAAAGATGAAACATTTAGTATTACGAATCATATTAATTCCGATTATGAATGTATAGGTAAAAATATAGTTCATGCATATTCTCCATCATCATCATTATTTGCATTTGACATTAGGAGGAATTCGATTTAATGTCCAAAATACAAACCACTAAGTTTTTATATAAGTTGGTAAAAAACCGGGTATTCTTTTATTAAGACCTTGTCAATGGTACGTAACCGTTTACTCTCAAGGTAATACGGTAATAGGACAAAACGCGAAGGTGTGCAAAAATGAATACAAACGTATCAGAATCAGGTTCCCTCTATGGGAAGATGATGGCAATTCTCGTCGTCGCTTTGTTTGCACTTAGCAGCTTTACTGCTATGGTGTCAGCAAGTGATGATGGAGATGAAGAAAGCGAAATAACCTCGGGGATTACCCTTGGTGAAGCATTAGTTTCCGAATCAGAAGGAGAAATAAGTATTGTAAATGAATTCAATCCAGCTCCTCTTGATGAAGAAGAACTACCCCTTGCCATAACTATGGCTGAAGGTAAATATTCACCTGCAAGACAAGAGCCAGGTGAGGCTAAAGTTCTTTTGATGGATGACGATGCAGAAAATTGGATGTCAGGACCATGGATTGAAGCTTCTCATGTAGAGACAGCTTTGAATGATGGAGGCTATTCTTTTGATGTTTTCCGTGGAGGAAAATGGGGTGGAGTTAACAAAGAACTTCCTGCAGGTGATGCAGGTTTATCTATGTTGGATGATTATGAAGTAATTATTTGGTATTCTGGTTGGAATACAAATGTTTTCAGTTCATCTGAGACTAGTGTTCTTGGAGATTATTTAGATGGAGAAGATGGAGGCGGTGATTCCTTCCATACAAACAACAGAAACATTATTCTATTAACACAAATGACTGATTGGGTAGATGCTTATTCAGGTACATTTGAAAACACATATTTACATTCAGATACACAGTCATCATCATACTTGATTGTTGACGGAACTTCAAACCCTATGAAAGGTGTTTCAGGTTCTATTTTTGAAGGTAAAGAGTATGCAACAGATACAGCAGGTGTTCACTATCTGGACAGGCCTTGTGGTATCAAACCAACAGGTAACGAAGCTACAGGTGCATTCTGGTATGATCAAAGAAAAGGAGCAGCTGATGGGCATGAATATCATGCAGTTCAATATCCTTCAGATATTGGAGCAGCTACGGCAACTCACAAAGCTTTCCACTTTGCAGATGAAATTGGAGTGTTCAACAAAAGAACAGACAGAGCTGATTTCTTTGCTTCTATACTATCATGGATGGAAGTTACACAAGAGTCAACTAAGAACGTAGATATTGGTATTGGAGGAGTAGATATTCCTAACCATGTTCAATATTGGAGATCTGTTGAGGCTATGGTTCCGGTTGATATTAGAATTACAGTAACAAACTATGGAATGTTGCCACAAAGTAGTACAGCAGTACACTTAAAATTGAAAAATCAGTTTGGTCAAATTTTATTCGATAGCACATTTGATACACGTGCTTTCCCTGTAGGCCATCCTATGCACATCGAGGATTCAATACAGAATGGTGACAGTGTAGTATTTACATTTAACAAAACAAATGATAGACATCAAAGAATATATGATGGACTTGATGAAAATAAAGCACGTCACGTTCTTTTCACTAGTGCAGGTATGGATGTTCTAAGTGCAGAAGTTGTTCATACTGGAGATCAAGGTATGCCAAATAATTACGTTCAAGCTGAAGTGGGAGTCGGTAAGTGGATCGAAACTATGGAAGCCCCAGAAGATGAAATTGGAATTGCAGGGACTATTGGAGATACTTCAGATAATGGTGCTAACAGTTTCAATGGCGTTAATATGCACAGAACAGGTAGTTATGACTGGGATGCAGATGGTTGTGGGTACTTCGACAATGACGAAGAAACATGTACTGCAGCTGGTAACACAGTTAACAAAACAGTAAGGTCAGTTTACCACGAAGGTAAATCAGCTTTAGCAATGTTTAACACAACAGGTTGGTATAAAACAAATGCAATCGCAGATAATTGTGACTGGGGAGACAATTCAAGAACAGACTCAGATTGTCCGAAATTTGCAATGCAGCCTAACCAAGATGACTTTTTCATGTCTCCAGCAATTGATTTGAGTGCAATGGAAGAGGTAGTCATTGGTATGTTGTTTACAGGTTGTATGGAGTCTGGTGATTATTTCCGTATGCAGATATCTAAAGACGGTACTACTTGGACTAATTTGATTAGTTATTCTGGTTTCTGTCCAGGTGAAGGTGCATGGTATCTATGGGGTGGTTCAAATCAGAAATATCAAGGATATGTTTTATCAGATACATATTATGGTAGTGATGACACAGATGCAGTTTATTTCAGAATTCAGGCCGATGCAGACAGTGATCAAAATACAGAAGGCAGTAGACCTTATCCGGGTTGGTTCATTGATGAAATAGTTTTCAGAGGAACAGAGAAAATTACTCGTGATGTAGCTGTTGGAGATATAACTGTCGATAACGATTTCGAAGTAAAAGATAATGATGGAGATACTGGTCTATGGAGAGAAATTAATGCTACAGTTATTAATGCAGGTGAATCACCATGGCCTAATTTGCCAGTTAAATTCACTATTGAGAATTTGCAAGGTGAAGATAAATCTGATTTCTTGGATGTAACTGAGCCAATTATTAATCAATTAGATGGTGATTCAATTTATGGAGACATAACTAAGAATTCAGACCAAAGAGAATTGTTTGCTCAATTCCAGTGTCCTAATGCTAATACATATTATGTAACAATAGAAGTTCTTGTACCAGCAGGTAAGGATTTCTTCCCATGGAATAATTCCAAGACAGTTTCATTCCGTGTGTTTGATAATTTCTTCTCAGATGATTTCGATACAGGAAATAGAGATGATTACACATACACTGAAGTTGAAAGGCTGAATACTGGAAGTACTCTAAATAGATGGTTAATTAATGATGTAAATAATAATGCATACAGTCAACAATATGTGTTACAATATGCAAAAGAAGGAACACATGATTCAGCTACTCCAGAAACGATAGGAGGTAGGGATGACAGTTTCATAACTCAAGATGAATTTGACAGAGACGGAGAGGGACTCAAATGGTATCCTGATGTTAATGTTGACTTGAGAGCAGCTTTCCAACCACTACTTATGTATGCAATCAAGTGGGATTTAGGTGCAGGTGATAGACTTGAAGTCCGTGCATCTACAGACTTCGATAGTTCACAAAAGTTGACTTCTGGTACTTGGACTGTTATAAAAACTTATGAAAATGATTGTACTTGTCCATTCATGAGTGAAGATAAAGAAACTTGGCAATTAGAAGAACTAGATCTCGTAGCCTTTGAAGGTTACCAAACTTGGATTGATTTCAGAGTGGTAACTGCAGAGAATGGTGGTGGAGGCCAGGGAGTTATGGTCGATGACATAGCAGTAATTGGTAACGAATACAGAAACAATGTTGACATTGTAAATGTAGAGACTGAAACATATTCAGCATCTGGAGAAGAACATACGTTATCTGTTACAGTTAGAGGAATAGGTCTTGAAGAACAGAGTGGCGTTACAGTAGCAGCTAGAATTACAGATTCTAACGGCCTACGTGTTTGGCCAGCAGATAGAACCTTCAATTTCTTTACAATACCAGTTGCACTTGGTAAAGGTGAGGAATTCACACTTGATGAAACTAATGCAAAATGGAAATGGGGTTCAGATCTTGGCCCAGGCATTTACAGAATGCATATTCAAGCATTAAGAGATGATGATATACAAGTTCCAGATGAAAGTAGAGCTAAAAATTTCAGAACCATAACTTTGGTTTTGGGTGCAGCTTTGTTAACTGGAGATCAATGGTCAATGGGTGACGGTTGGACTTCAGGTTCATACATATGGGATGGATCAACAGATGGTTATCTAACATCTGAATTCTTTACAGTCTGGAACAGTAAACCATTCTTGGTTGTTGAAGCTGAATATGAATTAGTAGATGCTAGTGTCAAAGCTCAAGTAAGATCTGGAAACAGTGGACCTTGGTATGATATTAAGTGGAGAGCAACTGATCAATTATCTACATTATATTCTATACCTTCAGCAAATTATACTCAATTGCCAATGGTATGGGAAGGAAGCAGTGTTTTTGATAATTCAACAACACAAACCTTCTTTGCTGACTTGGGTGCAGTAGAGCAATTAGGCGATGGTTCAGGCAGTCTTCAAGAGGCCTACATTGGAAGTGAAATGCAAATTAGATTGTCAGGTCAATCATCTGGTCCAGGTTCTTCAGGAATGTTTACAGCTGTTTATCCATGCGTATTTGGTTTAGATGATTATTCAGTTGATTTGAAGGAAATTTCCCCAAAGACTCAGAATGGTGAACCTTCATCACTTACGGGTGATACTATAAGCAGAACTTACACTGTGAAAGTTAACAACTTTGGAGCATCAGCAGATTCTGGTGTAGTAGACTTTGTTCTTACAGCTCCAGATAATTCTTTCGTAGAGTTATTTGATGGAACTATGGCAATAATGGATTCAGTTCTCCAAAGTGGAAGAGATACTCATGTTGCAGTGAAACCAATCAGTGGTTCATGGGGCAATGGTCGCGATGCTTTGTCTGGTGGTGATCAAACTGCATATATTGATTCAGAAGGACAAATTGCATGGCCTAGTGGTACAATGGAAGTTGGTGAACCAACAGGTTGGGGTATCAATAATCCAACAAAATCATCATGGAATGCTGTAGAAAATAAGCCAAGTGAGCCTAGTGGAGCTAATTGGGTAAATCCAGGAGAAGTAATGACTGTTAATCTGGATGTTACAATTGGATATGCAAAATGGGCACCTCCAGGAACATATAGTATTCAAGCCGATGCAAGATCATGGTCTGATTATGATAACACTTTCACCAGTGGAGATTCAGATGGTCAAGCTACAATGATTATTGCAAAACCTGATTTATCAATAGGCAGTGATGTTAGATATATATCTCATGCAACTGGTTACGGAGAATCTGGTGCAGGTTGGGTCAAAAAGACAGGTTGTGAAAATAATCCAGCAGGTCTTGAAGAATGTGTTACTGATGAATACTTCAGATTCATGTTCCAAGTTGAAAATACTGGAACTGAAACAGTAGGTACTTTCAGAGTGGGACTTCTTGATTTTGAAAGCAATCCATTGGGTGTTCAAGTAGGTTTACACTGGACTAGCTCCGGTTGGGCTATTGACACTACAAAGACTACAGCTCATGGGGCTGATATTGTTTCATTAGGTAATAAGAAGTACATTGTTTTTGCAGCAAAAGCAAGTGAATTAGGAATGTCTGCAGGTCCAGGTGAACAAAACACCGGATCATATGATTTCTACCTTGCAGTAGATACAGAAGATACAGTTGCAGAATCTAACGAAAACAACAACAGATATCCTATAACAATCACGGCTGTTAAAGAAGTGAACACAGTTCCATCTTTCGGATTGTCTTTACTAAGCATGTCAATTAGTGGCCTTTTGGCTGCAATTGGAATTGCTCTAAGGCAAAAAGAAGAATAAGGAATTATACGACAAAGAGTAGTGAGGGGTCTTTAGGCCCCTCTCATCTACATTTATGATGATGTATTCTAGTCTATACTAGAGCATTACATTCTTATGCGACAAATGTAGCAAACTCTCTACAAAATACACAAGGTTCAGGACTTCCTGATGGTTCACCACATGTAGGACATGGCATCAAATCTTCAGGCTTAGATATATTTTCTCTTATTTTCTCCATTCCATTAACTAAAGAATGCCTTGTGCCAGGTTGTTCTTTTTCTAATTTCATTAAGATGTCTCTAAAAGTATTTCTTTGTGCACCTCCAGAATGTGGACAATCTCCATCATGAAATTTCATTTCTTTTAGTATTGAATAAAGGTAAATTTCTTGTTCAGGTAGCCTTCTTAAAGGCAATAATCGAGGAATGAATCCTTTTTGTATATATTTATGTGGGGCCATTCTAGATAATCTAGCAATATCTCCCCTTGCATGATTCATCAAAACAGTTTGTGCAAAATCATCAAGATTATGTCCGAGAATCAGACAATCAACATTGCTTTTGTTAGCCATTTGATTAAGCGATCTTCTCCTTAATATTCCACAAGGTGAACAAGGAGATCCCTGTGGCGGTTTTTCAATTAAGAGTTCTCCTAATGTAATTCCAATTAATTCTTTGTAAGAGAATATTTCGAGCTTAATACCTAGTTTTTTGCACTCAGAAGCAGCACAGTTCAACGATTCGGATCTATAGTTTGCAATTCCTTCATCTACAGATAGTCCTATAATTTCAATATTTCTTTCTCCAACATATGATTTCAAGACATGTAAAGCCACAGTTGAGTCTTTTCCACCGGAAAGACCTATTCCAATTTTCTTTATTTCAATATTTGAATTTTTAATCAATAGATTAACTTGCTTCCTCAGTTCTTTTTGGGCATTTTTTTCAAAAGATTTAAAAAAACATGATTTGCATAAGACTTCACCAGAATATCGCCTACTTATGACCGGATTATCTTTGCAATGTTTGCAACCCATAAACAATTATAAGCAATACTTTATAATGATTAAATGGGACCGAAAGTATGACACATAATTGACACTTATATTTTCTTAAAAGATATTTAATGACGCATTTTTTGTGTCAAAAAGCATTAAGTTTATATACTAGCTTGACTAATGTGAGGTAACATGGCCCCACTAGGACCCTTAACTACTAATCGTTTGACTGTACGTTTAGATCCAGAAAGAGCTGCAAGAATTGAGTATTGGGCCTCAGAAAATCCTTTGAGAATTAAATCATATAACCAGCTAGTCCAGGAAGCTTTAGACGAATATATTGATCGTAACACGCCTTCTCCAAATGAGAAAATTCTTAATGTAAAAATACCAGAAAATACAAGTACAAGATTACAAGCATTACAAGATCATGGTTTTGGTTCAACAGATCATATTGTTACAGAAGCTATCTCGAGTTATGCAATAACTAAATTAAAAGAACAAAAAGATTTTGAATTTTTGGATAGTGAAGCTAAAATGATGACAAATCGTCGAAAGATGGTTTTCTCAGATTATGGACGTGAATAAAAATGATGGAAAGATTAGAAAGTTTTGATAGCAGTGACTTGATGGAATTTATTACAGCTCCCCAAGTTAAGTTAGTTGGTACTGGCGGCGCAGGAAATAATATTCTAAATAGACTATACAGTCGAAGAGTCAAAGGTGTTGAAACAATAGCCCTCAATACAGATGCAAATCATTTACATCAATGTAAAGCACATGTGCGAAAAGTAATTGGAGCTAAAGTAACAAAAGGTAGAGGAGCTGGCGGCGATCCATATACCGGGAAACGATGTGCAGAAGAAGATGAAGAAGCTATAAGGAGTAAATTAAGTGATGGAGATATTGTATTTGTAATTGCAGGAATGGGCGGAGGTACTGGAACTGGTAGTGCACCAGTTATAGCTAAATATGCAAAGGAGACGGATGCAGTTGTGGTTGGAGTTGCGATTCTACCTTTCAGGGAAGAAGGATTACCTAGACGTAAAGTTGCTCTTGAAGGATTGGCTGAATTAAAAAGAAATTGTGATTGTGTGATTGAATTAGATAATGAAAAATTGAACGAATTGACTGATGGTGATTACCCTATTCAGAAAGCTTTTGGCGTAATGTCTGATTTAGTTTCAGGCATAGTTCAATCATTATCTGAAGTAGTAACAGAACCTTCGATGATTAATGTTGATTTTGCAGATTTAAGAAAAATTATTGAGGCAGGAGGTACTGCTAAGGTTCTTTATGGTGAATCAGATGGTTCTGATCCAGGGAGTGTTTTAGATTCAGTACTTGGGAATCCTTTATTAGGGAATAAATACAAGGGAGCGGAGGCAGTTCTTCTTCATATTGCTGCAGGAAGTGAATTTGCCATGAGTGATTGTCATGAAGTATTATCAGCACTTAAATATGATTTAGCTGAGGATGCAAATTTAATTTGGGGACTGAGAACAGATGATTCTATGTCTACAAAGGTAAAGGTAGTAATGCTTGTTTCAGCTATACCAGATAGTGAGCATGATTTGAATACTGAAACTGAAGAAGAGCTTAATTCACTGGGTTCTTCAGTTCCGATGATTAACTAGATTATTTTAGAGTATCGTAAAGTCTGAATGCAGATATTACTAAACTGTGTCTTATTATCCCATCATCAATGAAACTTTTAACTTCTTTTACAGTGGCAAGTTCTACTTGTATGTCTTCTCCAGGGTCTAATTTTTGTTCATCTTTTTTTTCGCAATTTTCAATAATAATTGTATGACACTTATTTGCCTGAAAAGCAGGATTAGGATCAATATGTCCTAAATAGGTAGGATTAGTTCCTACGTATCCAGTCTCTTCCTTGAGTTCCCTTATTCCAGCTTCTACAGGATTTTCCCCAGTTTCTATTATTCCTCCAGGTATTTCCAATTCTGATTTTGAAGTTCCAAATCGATATTGTTTTACTAAAACAATCTTTTTCTCAGGAGTTAATGCGATTATGTTAATCCAGTCATTTCCTTCAAGAACGATAAAAGGATGTTCTTTCCCCGTTCTGGGAGACTTTGCTGTGATCTCCCTCATATTAAATATTCTAAAGTTTCCTATAGGTTTATCTGAAACAGTTTCCCAGTCATTATTTTTCAATTTATATTTACCATTTCAATTATGAAAATCAAATCCTCTCCGGCGAGATCGGATCCTCCACTTTCTCCGTAAGCCTCTTTTGCAGGAATTCTTACTGCTAGTGTTTGCCCCTCATACATTCCAACCATTTTTGAATCAAAGCCACTAATCATACCTTTGCTTCCGTTACAATTATCAGACGGATTACCTGCCTCAACACAGCCTATATGAGAAGCTGGTAATGTTTCTATGTGCTTATTGGCATCAGTCACACCAGTTCTTCGATATTGGTAATTATCCCAGATATATTCCATACTGCTATCAAATAATTTCGCGTTACTTGCCAATATTCCAGCATAATGTACATTTACAGAATCTCCTATCTTTGTTAAGTTTCCATATTCGTAGTCAGTATTAACTTCTAGTTTTACTTCAGCTCTTTTTGTGGAATCTCCTCCAGAGACTATTTCCATGTATGCATATAGTAATCCTTCAGCAGATGAGGGCGTTTTTACATTAATAAGTAGTGGTTTTCTAGCATCCTTGTTTAGCATAATTGTTTGAAATCCGCTTTCAACATCAATAGTGAAGCCTCCATTATTTGATTTAGTAGAAATTGTGAAAGTATCTGTTACTGAACCGCTATTCTTGACTAAAAGTACAAAATCCGTTTCACCACCAGGTTCGGCATTATGATTATTTGTAACTAATTCAGCTTCAACTCCATATGTTGGTTGATTAGTAGTTTCTTCAGTATCTACCATTGATGTAAGATATAATCCACTACCTATTAGAATAACAACAAGTAAAAGAGCGATGAGAGCCGGTTTTGAATCTGGCCTTGAATTATCGATGTTTCCATCTCTATAATTTGCCTGCGGTTTGGACTTTTTCTTGCGACTTGATCTCTTCACCATAATTTCTCTACGAAAATGCCTTAAAAAAAGTTGATGTCTATTTTCTATGTTTAGATCTAAAGAAAAAAGCTTTCATCGTATCTTTCCATATATCTGGATTTTCTCTAATTCTTCGAAGTGAATATGGATACCAGTCAGGACCGTATGGAATGTAATATCTTACAGCATAACCCTTTGAAATTAACCGTTCCAGAGTTTTATCTATCGGCACTCCAGATAAAGCTTGAAATTCACAATTACTTTTTGAATAATTGCTTTCTTCAAGCATTTTCTCAAGATTTTCTATAAGCCAGAGATCATGTGTTGCAAAACAAGAATAAATATTATTTTCAATCATCTTCTTAGCGCATTCAAGGTAATTATTTCTTATTTCATCATAATCTTGAAAAGCAATATCTTTGTCCTCTTTGTATGCACCTTTACACAATCTTATATTGCTATTGGGAGTTTTTAGTAAATCGATATCTGAATTACTTCTATGCATATATGCTTGTAAGACAGTTCCACAATTTGGATAATATTTGACGGATTTCTTACACATTCTGATAGTTGCCTCAGTAACTTCAGAGTCCTCCATATCCATTCTAACAAATGTATTGTAGGTCCTTGCATTATCCAGAATCACACTTAAGTTGTCCCAGCATAAACTTTCATCCACTTTGAGTCCCAGGGCCGTTAACTTGAGTGAAATATTGCAATCTACACCAGAATTCGCAATCCCTTCTATTAATTCACAATAAGCTTTTGTTGTTTTTGTAATACCTCTTCTATTTCTAACTTCTTCACCCAGTAAATCTAAAGTACCTACAAACCCTTTCTTGTTCAGTTTTCTTACTAAGTTAATTCCATCATCTAATTTATCACCAGCAACATATACTGCAGCAATACGACCAACTACAAATTTGGGCATCCATGGAGCTGTGCTCATAACAATTTTGTTTAGAATACCCATTATTGCTAATGTAAAAGTGTGTTTATTATTATAATGTACGAGAGCGATTTATACAGCTCTGCTTAGCACAGATTATGTCCCCTTCGTCAGTTACTTGTGTGAAAGGAAAATTAGAAGTGCCTAATAACCCAATTATTCCAGTAATAATTGGAGATGGAATTGGGCTAGACGTGACTCCTGTAGCTACTAAAGTATTGGATGCAGCCGTTTCAAAAGCTTATTCGGGCAAAAAATCTATTTCTTGGATGGAAGTTCTAGCAGGTGAAGCTGCCTTTGAAGAAACTGGTGAATGGCTTCCTGAATCAACTCTTGATTCAATAAGAAATCATCTAGTTGCATTGAAAGGACCATTAACCACTCCAGTTGGCGGAGGTTTCAGAAGTCTTAATGTAACATTAAGACAAAAGTTGGATCTATTTGCATGTGTGAGGCCAGTAGTTTGGTTTGAAGGAGTTCCAAGTCCGGTGAGAAATCCAGAAATGGTAGATATGATTATTTTTAGGGAAAATACCGAAGATATTTATGCTGGAATAGAGTGGCAATCTGGGACCGATGAGGTAAAAAAAGTTATTAATTTCTTACATGAAGAAATGGGAGTTTCCCAGATTCGTTTCCCATCTACAAGTTCATTGGGCGTTAAACCCGTTTCAAGTGAAGGAACTAAACGATTAGTTAGAGCATCTTTGAATTATGCAATTGATAATGACAAATCTTCAGTTACATTAGTTCACAAAGGAAATATTATGAAATTCACAGAGGGAGGTTTCCGTGATTGGGGCTATGAAATATCTAGAGAAGAATTTGGGGCTAAGCCATTGGATGGTGGCCCTTGGCATGTTTTTAAGAATCCAAAAACAGGCAATGATATTATTGTGAAAGATGTTATTGCAGATGCTATGCTTCAACAAATACTGACAAGACCTTCAGAATATGATGTAATAACTACTCTAAATTTGAATGGAGATTATATTTCAGATGCATTAGCAGCTCAAGTAGGAGGTATTGGAATAGCTCCGGGAGCTAACATAAATTATGATTCAGGACATGCACTGTTTGAAGCAACGCATGGCACCGCTCCAAAGTACGCAGGTCAAGATAAAGTGAATCCAGGTTCAGTAATTTTATCAGGTGAGATGCTCTTAAGATATTTAGGTTGGAAGGAGGCAGCAGATTTAATTATAGAAGGTATGCAGAAAACTATTGGAGCTAAAACAGTTACATATGACTTTGAGAGGCTAATGGATGGAGCCAAATTATTGAAATGTAGTGAATTTGGTAATGCCATTATAGAAAATTTGTGAATCTTCAAGAAATAAAGAACATTGCTACCTCAGAAGAATTAATAGATAGAGCATTACGCAGAGCTTCTAAAGTTGAAGAAAAGGTTAGAAATGCAGATTATAGAGCTAGGTTAACTGCAGTTAGAAAAATACATTCTGTTGCAGATAATCTTGCAAATCCGATGATTAGTTATGTCAAGGCTTTTCCTTCTTTTGATACAATTCATCCATTTGACAGAGAAATAATTAATCTTACAGTTGGAGTGGATATGTTAAAAAAATCCTTAGGGGCAGTAGATTGGGCTAGGAAAGAAGTTTTGATGATTGCAACAAAATATGTTCCTAAGGCTCGTGCAAGGAAAAGTGCTGAGAATACAATGAAGATTATGAGTGAAGCTTATACTAAAATGACAAATGTGGTGAGGCAAATATCAAAGAATTTAGATTTTTTAATATCTGCAAGATCTATATTTCGTAATCTTCCTAATGTGGATACAGAATCTCCAATAGCAGTTTTTGCAGGAGCACCTAATGTTGGTAAATCAAGTTTAATAGGTTCAGTTTCTACAGGCAGGCCAGAAGTCAAAAGTTATCCTTTTACAACCAAAGCAGTTTCATTGGGGCACATAAAGAAAAAATATACAGTTTTACAAGTGATGGATACTCCTGGTTTATTAGATCGTTCAGATTTGGAAAGGAATGATATGGAGAAACAAGGTATAGCAGCTTTTGATTATTTAGAACCTATTATTGTATTCTTGACAGATTTAACAGGAACTTCAGGTTATTCAGTGGAAATGCAAACTAATTTGAGAGATGAATTAAAATTGCGCTATCCAAAATGCGAATGGATTGATGTTTTTAGCAAAAATGATTTAGAATTTGAAGATAGTGTAGTTTTTGATGACGCAATATCTGTTTCAGCTTACAAAGATGAAGGAATAGATAATTTTAAAGATAAATTATTGCGTCTTATTCTTTAACTTTCATATCGTGTGTATCTCCTACAATATTTTGTGTATAAGGTGACATTAATTCGATAATAGCCTTTTTGTGATAATCTTTTAGATTCATACACCCAGTATTGCTTAATGCAGCCTTAATTTTCCGAATGTCTTGTTTGAGTTTTGGTTTCAACCTTCCCCAATTTTGTACAGTTCCTTCTTCCCCTTCAGCAAAGAATGTCTTTCTAGCAACATGGCCATAGCGATCCAAATTTCTTGCACGTGCAGATCCTTCTCCCCAAGTAGCGATATATTTGATATCAGGTTCATGAGTTGTCAATTGCATATTCTCATCATATTTTTCGCCTTCAGCTTCAAAGAAGTGATTGAAATATCCTCCCATCATAACAGCATCAGCTACACTTAGTGCGATAATCATATTACCTGCATCAGAAACGCCTCCGTCTATAATGATTGAAACGTATTTTCCAGTATTTTTATAATACTCAGTTCTTGCTTTTTCTACATCTAATAAAGCAGTCATTGGAGCTCTACCTGTTGCCTTTTCTCTTTGTGTAGTACAAATTGATCCAGACGACATTCCTACCTTGATAACATCAGCACCATTTTCCATTAGAAATTTCGCTCCTTCATATGTAATCACATTTCCAGCACATATTGGCTTTCCAAGGTTCATAGCATTGTATTCTTTAATCACTTTTGCGGTGAATTCATTATATGCATCAGAAGTATCAATTACAAAAATATCAGCACCTGCCTTATCACATTCCTTTACACGCTTCTTCCATCCCTTGTGAGTAGATATTGCAGCGCCAACTACAATATTATCAACATCTTTCTTGAAGGCTATCTTTACTAAACGATTTAAATCATCTAAAACAACCAGATAATTATTCTTTTGTAATTCTTTCTTTGCTTCATCTACAGTTATATTTTCGTTATTTGTAACAGGTAATTCACCCTCTTTAGTAATCACTGTCATTATGTTTTCAGCAGGAGTTTCATTACTTTCTAGATATTTATCGAAGTTAAATAATCCAAGGAAAACATTGTTCCTATCAGTAACGGGTATTTTTGAATGACCATGTTTTTCCACTAATCTTACAGCTTCATCTATGGTTGCATTGTCTCTTACAGATACAGGATCTTCAACAAATCCCATTTCATATCCTTTTATTTGGTTAATAATTTCGACTTGTTCTCTAATCGATAGTCTTGCAGGTAAAACACCCAATCCACCTTCTTTTCCCAAAGCAAGAGCCATCTCATAACCAGTTACAGAAGTCATTGCAGCACTGAGAAAGGGATTGCCTAGTTTCAAATCACCCAAATTAGTTTTTAAATTAATACTATTTAGATTACAATCCTTAGAAGTGTAATCAGTTAAAAGGCTAAATTCACTAAAAGTCCGTCCTGCTTCTAAAATAACTTTCTTAGCCATATACTCACTTGGAAAGGATATTTATTAAACTATCTAACTTACTTCATGCGGAGTATATATTTCATTAGTAGTTATTGTTACTCTAACAAAAGTAGTACATTTAGGTAAATCCTTTATTCTTCTTGCACCAACGTAAGAACATGCTGATCTTACACCTCCTAAAATAGATTGTACTGTATTACTTATTTTGCCTTTATATGGTACTTTCACTTCCTTACCTTCAGGAGCTCTATGTTTAGCTACACCTCCAAAATAGGTTGTCATAGCTTTTGCGGAACTCATACCATAGAAAATTTTACTTTTTGTTCCATCCTCATTTTCAATCAATTCTCCTCCAGATTCAGCGTGCCCTGCTAACATACCTCCTAACATTACAAAGTCAGCACCAGCGGCAAATGCTTTGGCAATGTCGCCTGGAGAAGTACATCCTCCATCAGACATTACATGCCCTCCTAATCCATGTGCAGCATCAGCACATTCAGAAATTGCAGATAGTTGTGGATATCCTACTCCAGCCACTTTACGAGTTGTACAAACAGACCCTGGCCCTATGCCCACTTTAACAATATCAGCACCAGCCAAAATTAATGCCTCAGTCATTTCTCTTGTTGCGATATTACCAGCAATAATAATTTTATCACTAAAATCTTTTCTTACTTTTCTTACAAATTGCAAAAAATCTTCTCTGTAGCCATTGGCAACATCTAAACAAATATATTGTAAGTTTTTGTGTATTGCCATTTTTCTCCTTAATAATTCCATACTCTCTTCAGTGGAGCCAGAAGTTATTGCGATATGGTATGGATCCATTCCATCCTCAATAGCTTTTTTAATCTCTTTAACAGAATAGAATTTTTGCAAACACGTCAATAATTTATCTTTTTGTAATTCATTTGCAATACCAAAGGTTCCAGTAGTATCCATATTAGCAGCTACAACAGGTATTCCTTTCCATTCACGATCAGTATGTCTGAATTTGAATATTCTAGATAGTGAAACCTCTGAACGAGATTTTAGCGTACTTCGCTTTGGTCTAATCAGAACATCTCTGAAGGTTAGCTTTAGGTCGTCATCTATTCTCATCTTTCCCCTAATGTGTTTGATTCAGCCCTATAAATTGTTTGCTCTTAATTTATGTCTTCAGGCTCCATAACCATTACATCTTTCAGCTGTCTATATTTTTCATCATAATCTAAACCATACCCAACTACGAATTCAGGTGGAATTTCAAATCCTACATAATCAACATTAAAATCTAGTTTAGCAACTTCTTTTTTGAATAATATAGTAGCAACAGCTACCGATTTAGGTCCAGAATTTCTTAATCTATTAACCAAAAAGTTTATTGTAAAACCAGAGTCAATGATGTCTTCTACAATTATTATATCTCTTCCATCAATATCTGCAGAGATATCTTTTCTGAATTTTATAGTTCCTGTCGATGAATCTCCCTCATATGACCTTATTTTTACAAAATCAACTTCTATATCTAAGTTAATTTCACGTAGAAGATCAGCCATGAAAACATAACAACCATTTAAAATTCCAACAAAAATAGGTTTTTTTCCTTTATAATCTTTATTTATTTTGTGTGCTAGTATTTTTACACGTTTTTTAATTTCAGATTCAGAGATTAATAATTTCATGATTAATATTTCACTATGGAATGAACATTATATTGGTTTAGTTTTTTTCTTCCTTCTAGAAATTCCAATTCAATTAGAACAACAAATCCACAGATGTTACCTTTAAGTTTAGAAATTAGATTACAGGTAGCTTCAGCAGTTCCTCCTGTGGCTAATAAATCATCTACAATCAAAATTTTCTGTTTTTCTTTTATAGAATCTTTATGTATTTCTAGCGAATCGGTTCCATATTCTAATTCATATGAAATTTGTTCTGTTTTGTATGGAAGCTTGCCAGGCTTTCTTACAGGTACAAAACTAGCATTTAGTTTATCAGCTATAGGAGTTCCAAATATGAATCCTCTTGATTCGATGCCGACGACAACATCTATTTTTTGATTCATAAAGGGTTCAACCATTAAATCAATTGACTTACGTAGCAAATGAATATCTGATAACACTGGAGTTATATCTTTGAATATGATTCCTTTCTTTGGAAAGTCAGGTATATCTCTTATTGCATTTTCTATATCTTTTGATGGCATAATCTAAGGATATGGCTAGTGTCTCTGGACTACTAGAGCCCAGAGATTATTCCATTTTGCTTAATTCTAGAATATTTTATCTAGAATCCAGTCAAATGTAGACTGATCGCCTGGTCCGATGTAGAACATAAGCATTAGAACAGCTAATGTGTTTACAACAGGATTTAGTTTGTCCATTTTACCCATTCCAAGTTTAATTGCTACATAGGAAATTAATCCCCAAGCAATTCCATCTGCAATAGAGTATGTGAATGGCATCATGACCATTGTTATGAAAGCAGGTACAGCCATTTCAGCGTCATCCCAATTGATGTCTTTGGCTTGCTTCATCATCATTGCACCAACTACTACAAGTGCTGTAGCTGCAGCAAAGACAGGTATTGCTTTGAATATTCCGGCTAAGAATAGACCAGACAGCATTAAAACACCTACAACAACCGCAGTAAGTCCAGTTTTTCCGCCTTCTTCTACTCCTGCTGCAGATTCAATGTATGTTGTTGTTGTACTGGTACCCATTGCAGCTCCAACAACAGTTGCAGCAGCATCAGACATGAAAGCTTCATCAGAGTTTTCTAATTCATCATTTTCATTTACGTAACCAGCTTGTCTTCCTACTGAGTAAAGAGTTCCAGCAGTATCGAAGATATCAACAAACAAGAAAGCAATCATAACTAAAAGGAAATCAGCCATATTATCGCCACTTAAATCTCCTAAAGCACCAACTGCAGCACCCAAAGATTCTTCAGGCATTCCCACAAATCCAAACCATTCATCAGGCGGTGATGCTTTAGTACAATCAGGATCTACGTAGTCTACGCTATCATCTCCAGTTACTACAGCACCATTAGCATCATAATTAGCGAATTCACACCCCCATCCAGCTCCTCCACTGTGTCCAGGACCTCCATTCATATCGTTGTATGGATCATAGGCACCTAATGCCCATCCTACAATTGCCATTCCTACAATACCGTAGATAATAGCGCCTTTGATATTTCTTCCCATCATAATAACTATTGCAATGAGTCCAATCATTGACAAAATAGCTCCATGATCATAAGTGAAGGCTTCAGTCGTAGCCAAATTGACTAATGTAGCTCCATCATCCTGAATCCAACCCATTTCTCTGAAACCGATTATTGCTAGGAACATACCAATACCTGCTCCAGTAGCAATTTTCAAATCCTTTGGAATAGCATTAATCATTGCAGTTCTCCAACCTATCTGAGGTAAGGAAAGGATTGCGAAAATAACACCCTCAACAAGAACTGCGGCAAGAGCAATCTCCCATGCAATTCCCATTCCTAATACTACTGCAAACGTGAAATATGCATTAAGCCCCATGCCTGGTGCTAATGCAAATGGTTTGTTGGCCCAAAGACCCATAATAGTACATCCAACGAAAGCAGCAATTGCAGTAGCAAATAATGCATCGTCAAATGGGATTCCTGCAACAGCTAACATTGCTGGATTAACCAACAAAATGTATGCCATAGTCAAGAATGTAGTCAATCCTGCAGCTAATTCAGTATTGACTGTACTTCCGGCTTTACTAATGCCGAAGAAATCATCAAGTTGCCCCATAATTCCCTCATCAGAGGATGTTGCTGGAGCTTCTGTAACTTCTTCTTCAACACTATTATTTTCTGTGTCGTCGTCACTCATAGGTTCACACCTAAACTATATCGATAGAAGATTTCTTTTTAAATGTACCGGATGATTTATGAGAAATTTCAGTTATAAGAGTTCTGCATAATTTTGGAATAATCTGCTTGTTCAAAAACAACAATATTTTCTTTTTCTAAATTTTCTTTGATTTCCCTATATGTAGATTTTTTCATTGCTTTTTTATGAAAGTAAACACCCTCTGCACAGCTAAATTCAATTGCATTCTTTATGACTTCATTATTTAGAAATGGAACTCCATAATTTGCAACCATATGACCAAAATTCACTTTGTGTGTTAATGCAGCTTCAGTGAATCTTGGCGTGTAGTGTCCTCCACCAATGCCTACTACGTTTTTTCCACTAATGTATTTTACCTCTAGAAGAGATTTGATCAAAGCTCGGGCAGGCAATTTGTCTTCCCATTCATTCTCAGTTGAGCCTATTTCTAGAAAAATAGTGGGTGTAGTGAGTAAAGGGCCATGGTGTGTAGCTTCAAAGCATACATCAAATCCTTCAAGTTGATTCTCTTTAATTTCTCTCAAAAGGCTGGTCATTATTTTTGGTGATGCTGGCGTAATTTTCCCCTCTTCACCTCCATATTCAGCTTTACCCCAATTTCCAATAGGATGAACTGTTAGGCTAGGTTTTCCACTTGCAGCTTTATGTCTTGACAGAAAAATAATATTATTTATTTTAACATTCTCCTTTTTTCCATAATCTTCATCTATTCTTTCAGCCTTAATATGTATATTATCTATGCTAATCAAACGAGTTCCTTTTTTGCAATAATCACCCTGATTTTCATTAATCTCCCACATATCATTACCGTCATATTCTCCACATTTTCTCCACGATGACATTTCAAGTAATCTATCTCTTAAATTTATTGATGCAGAATCAGCATTTGAAGCAATAATTAAATTCATAATCCTTCAACAAGTCCAACATTAACGTTTCTTTCTTTAGCTACTCTTTTTGCTTTTGTGTAGCCTGCATCTACGTGTCTCATCTCTCCAGTTCCAGGATCTGTTGTTAGAACTCTACTAAGCCTTTCATCAGCTTCGGAAGTACCATCAGCAACAACAACCATTCCGGAATGAAGTGAATATCCCATACCAACACCACCACCATGATGGAAGCTTACCCATGATGCTCCGGAAGCTGTATTCAGTAAGGCATTTAGAATCGGCCAATCAGCAACAGCATCACTACCATCTTTCATTCCTTCAGTTTCTCTATTTGGTGAGGCTACAGAGCCAGAGTCAAGATGGTCTCTTCCAATTACCAAAGGTGCTTTCACCTTTCCAGATTTAACTAGCTTATTAAATGCAAGTCCAGCTTTCTTTCTTTCACCATAACCAAGCCAACAAATTCTCGCAGGTAAACCTTGGAAATTAATTCTTTCTTGAGCCATATTAATCCATTTTGCAAGAGCCTTATCTTCAGGGAATAATTCCAACATAATTTTATCAGTTTCTAGTATGTCATTAGGGTCTCCTGAGAGTGCTGCCCATCTAAAAGGACCTTTTCCTTCACAGAATAAGGGCCTAATGTATGCAGGAACAAATCCTGGAAAATCGAATGCATTTTCAACTCCAGCTTCTTTGGCCC
>PBGF01000028.1 GCA_002718915.1 Methanobacteriota archaeon
AAAATACGCTCCAACATTGTTTAACAAGATATCAATTTTAGGATATTTTCTGGATACTTCATCAGCAACTCTAGAGACTTCCTTCATTAACATTAAATTTGCCGTAAAATAGTCAATATCTACATGACTTTCAGCAATTTTTCTTATTTGCTCTACGACTTTCTCCCCTTTTTCTTTGTTTCTTCCGATAAGAATTAGATTACATCCTTTTTTTGCTAGTTCAATAGCAGCTTCCTTACCGATTCCGTCAGTAGCTCCTGTGATTAGACACGTACGACCATTCATGATTTCACCATCAAATATCTGTGATAATGTAAATTTCCAGCTTTAAATGCCTCATAAACAGGAGTTCCTTGGACTCCAGCAAAGGTCTCAAAGCTTTTCTTCATTCCCATTGGTACACTTTCACTAATTCCTTTAACTTTACTGTCATTAATATCATCTAAAGCATCTAAAACTTCTTTGGTAATTTCCTTTTTCGATACAATCTCAAATCCTGCGTTCAAGAATGTTTTATGTAATTTTTCCATAGTATCTTTGTCCCTAAAATCAGTCCAACAAAAATTACCTCCTTCTTTAAGTGAACGATAAACTTCTTTCACAAACGCTTCAACATTTCCGTAGCAATGTGACGATTCAACATTGTAAATTATATCTTTAGAATTGTCTTTGAGTAGAAGATCTTCGGCATTACCAACTTTGAAAGAAAGATTATCTTGTGATGAATACCAATTACTTGCCAATCCCACTGCATCTTTTGAAAAATCAAACGCAATCAATTTTTTTGGATTATATGTTTTAGCAATCCAAGAAGCTCCACCACCTCGTCCACATCCAACTTCAACAACCTCTTTCGCTTTTAGATCTACGTCTCGGATATTCATGTCGTATAATTGAATGAAAAGTCTATTTGGCTCGTCTTCTTTTAACAATGACAATTCTTTATTATCTTTGTAACCATAATTCATAAAGCGGAAATCACCTTTTTTGTGCGCTTTAGCCAGTCGTTGATACCACCATTTCCACATCCAATTACGCATACGTCCAGGAGAAAAACGCAATAAAGTTGCAAAAATGCGGGCAGGTATTCCCATTGCCATCTATAAGAAACTGGACAATTTTTCTCTTAGCCCATCAATCCCAAGGCCTTGGTGAAGAATTTGTTCTTCTTGTCCACAATTGCCAGGTCTGGTAGTTCCCATGTAATCGTAATTTGGAGCGAAGCCACGTTCCAATAACCAAGTTCCAAAGCGAACTCCAAGCCCAGTTCTCGAATTCAAACTTTCAACAACTAAAACAAAAGGAGATTTGCCTATTTTTTCCATAGTATCTTCATCTACTGAGCTTAGGCTTGGCTTGTTTATCAATCCAATATTCACTCCATTCTCTCGATATTCTTCGACTACGTGCAAACATCTGTGTAGCATATCGCCGTAAGATACAATCCATCCAGCATCGCCATCTCTAATTATTTCATCTACTCCTGGCGTAAATTCATAACCCTCTCCATAGAAAGAGCCGCCATCGGAATTCAAAATAAGTGGAGTTTTGGATCTGTTTGAAAATACAAATCGTAATCCATGATCATTGAATATTCGCTTAATTATTGCATCCATTTGGTTCACATCTGCAGGAAAATATAATCCAGTAGAACTTCCTTCTTCTACATAATTATCAGCAAAGAAATTATTTAGTCCAAAATGACAAGTATTATCAGACATATTATCAACACCAGCGTGGGAAAAATGAGCTAAAACATTGGCTTCGTTAAGCCTAGACATTGTTATTTCTGAAATTACCATTTCCATAAATGCTGAAAATGTAGCAAAAATTCCTTGATGCCCTTCTTGCGATCCAAAACCAGCTGCAGCAAGATAATTTCCTCTTTCATGTATTCCAGCTCTTGTAAAACATTCAGGATAATTTTCCCTTACAGCAGTCAATCCTACAGAACCCTCTAAATCAGAATCAAAGGCATGTACTTTTCTTCTTTCAGAGTCGCTCATTCCCTTTAACATACCGACGACAGAAGTTCCAAATTGTTTTCTACAAGCTCCTTTTTCTCCAGACCCTTTGAAAGTTTGATTAGCTTTTGAATTATATTCCTCGGCAGTTTCTTTTAATTGTTTAACAGCTTCATCATGGCCTTTGTTTTTCAAGTAAGTTATTCCAACATCTAAGGGTATTACATCATGCAATTGGCATTCACCTTCTAAATCAGGAATACCAGGCCCCATTTTTCTTTTACAAATAACTGCAACAGGCCCTTTAGTTTGCATAGATTTTGCAATTGCATCAAATAATTCAGAATAATTTTCTCCATCACAAGTAATCACTTGGAATCCTTGACCTTCCAATGTTTTAGATACACTATATCCACTCATGTAAGTTTCAGGGTTTCCTGCAATAGTGACGTTATTATCATCAATAATCCATTTCACGTTCAAATTATTTGCAACAGCCAATCTAGCCGCTTCAGCATTATTTCCCTCCATCTGAGCCCCATCAGAACCGTACATGACAACACAGCTATCTGGATTAGCAATAGCAACTCCATTTACATGTCCTGCAGCATGCCCTAATCTTCCTGTAGAGAAATCAATACATTCTAATAATTCAGGTTCAGGGTGGCCAGCAAGACCAGATCCATACTCTCTATAATGCATTAATTTTTCAGTAGGCATTTTGCCTCTAATTGCTCCTCTAACATATTGTACAGCAGAGCGATGTCCTGCTTCATCAAAGAATTCATTATGTATGTTTTCTCCACCATCTCTAAGAGCA
The DNA here is from genome assembly GCA_002718915.1 of Methanobacteriota archaeon. Taxonomy (GTDB): domain Archaea; phylum Thermoplasmatota; class Poseidoniia; order MGIII; family CG-Epi1; genus CG-Epi1. Next base: position 2,785 of record PBGF01000028.1, read on the forward strand.
TCAACAATGAGTACCTCGGGTACAATATCGTACGGCCCACCAGTGTGTCCTCCAATACCTTTAGCTCTAGCAAAAGCAGTAGTTGCAATTACAGCATCACGTACTAATTCAATATTGTCAGTTAGACTTTTCAATTCAGAATCAGTTAATTTATTTTTAATATTTAATTCTAAATTTACGAAACTATCAAAGCTTAATGGAAAAACCATGAAGCTCCATTTGGAAAGAGTCCTTAAACGTTCCCCGTATTAATTTGCTTTAAGATTTAAAATATCTGATTTTCCACCATCTAAAATAGCAAGGATTGAAACTGGGAATGGCTTTCCACAAGCCGCACCCAACACAGAATTATTTCCGTTGAATGAATGAACTGGAGCATCTCCTTTCTTAGCTGCAGCTGCAGTTTCTTCAAGACAATTTGATGACAAAATCACTAATTTTGCTGAACCTGAAGTTATTGCTTTTATCGATTCATTTGCTCCGACAGATACTTTTCCACTTTCAATTGCAAGTCTAAGAGATTTGTTTAGATCCATCTATTTTCCTCCTTTCTTTCCTTTTTTGGATTTAGGTTTGTAAATTGCACTAACTGCACCAGTACCTAGGTGGACAGGTTGCCCCACAATGATGTTTTCAGCAACACCAGTAAGCACGTCAGATTCTCCACTTAAACCAGCTTGTAAAAGATGTGTAGATGTAATCTCGAAAGCTGCACGAGCCAATACTGAAACTTTAGCTCCAGAAATACCATGTCTACCAATAGCTTGAATGGACCCTGTGTTTGTCATAACATCAGAAACAAGCATATTGTGTCTTGTATCTACAGCTAAACCTTGCTCGGATAATGTCTTATGCAATTCATTAGCGATTGCAATTCTTGCAGCTTCAATTCCAAGAACTTCAGCCACTTCATGTATTGAATTGGTATTAGTTCTCGTTGGATCTACACCAGGCACTTCAAGAATGGCTTGTAAATCAGAACCTTCAGTAAATATTACAAATTCATCGCTTTCTTTTCTAACAATAGCACGTTGAATGTTTCCAATACCATCAACCATTAAATGACTAACTTTATCTTCTAGAAGATATAGTTTTTTGAAAGAAACATCAACTTCTTCTAAAATAATAGTTCTTTTTTCAATAGTCATCTTGGATTTTAAACGCCCTTTTTTCTTGATTCTAGCAGCTAATTCTTCTATAGGTAATCCACGAGTTTTCAATATTTTCATATCGGGTTCAATCAAAACCCTAAGATTTGTAATATCTGTACTTATTTTTGCCAATTGAGAAACAGATTGCGCTTCAATTAGGTTTGCAATTTCAAGAGCTTTCTTTTGAGATCCAGAAACATTAGGTTCTAAGAAAACTTCCATAATTGGAGTTTTAGGAATTCGTCTTGCATCAACAATCTCAATTAATCGTGGTAAACCCAAAGTAACGTTCATTTCAGCCACACCAGCGTAGTGGAAAGTACGCATAGTCATCTGCGTTCCCGGTTCACCAATAGACTGAGCAGCAATTACTCCTACAGCTTCCGTAGCATCTACTTTGTTTCGAATATATTGTTCAATGCCTCCATCAATAACAGTTTCAATTTGTTTAGGTTTTAATTTATTCTTGATACTTTTTTCAGCAATTTCTCTAATTACTCCTTGCGGTAACGTACCTTCTTTTTTAGATAATGTTTGTTTAATGTCGTTTTCAACATCATTTAATTTTGTATATGTTTTTACTAAAGCTTCAATATCGCCTTTAGGTAATTTGTTAGTCTCAGCTTCTATAGCAATTTCTTCACAGTATAATCCAGGAAGTTCAGAGGCTAAACTGTTAGCTTGTTTACGGAATTTATTAATCTTTTTAATTGGTTTATCTTCTTTTTCGGCTTTTTTCTTCTTCTTTACTGTTGCTTTAGATGTTACAGGTTCTTGAAGTTCTATAGCTGCAGCCTCTGCAGCAGCATCTCTAAACTTAGTAAGCTTAGCAGCAGGCACTCCTGCAGCTCTTAATTCATTATCAGTAGCAATAACTACTTGAGAAGCTAAGAAAATACCATGAGTAAATAGACTGAGTGAAACTTTTTGACTTAATCCCATATCAGTAAATAATTTTAAAGCAGTTATTCTTTCTTCTTCAAATCTTAATCTTTCTCGGTCTAAATCTAGACTATCTTCAACTTGCGTATAATTTCTAGCAGATTTAACTTGAGTTCCATCCATTTTACGGAATTCTTCAAGACGGATAGTTCTTGGCATTTCGATAAGCCTTTCAATCCTCAAGAATGTAACATATGGCTCACTTGTGTGAGCAGATAATAGCAATTCTTTTTCCTCTGGAATATTAGGTCTATCAAAAGAAACAACTTCAGTTATAACCGATTGGTAGCAAATTCCTCTTGTCTTTAGGTATACGTAACCATGGAAAGGATATCTAAACTGTTTAGAATTAATAGGAAATGCAACGCCCAAAAGAACTTGTCCTTTTCTAGAGATTTGCTTTAACACTCCATCAATAGTGTATCCTTCTGGCAATGACCAAATCACACCTAATTTCTTTTCAACTCTTCTAAGTGCTTGATCTGCAGAAATAGGCCCATCAGAGATATCGCCTTCTTTCAATGCTTTTTCCACAATTTCATCTCTATCAATTGATTTATTTTTTGATACGTCAATTAACTGTAATATTTCTTTATAGTAGAAATCTTTTTCTAATTTTTTCAGAGTACACTTTTTCAAAGTTCCTAATTGATACCCCAATTCTACAGTTTTTTCAGCCAGTTGTGTTGAGAGTCCTCGCTTTTCAAGAGCTCTAATTGTATCTAATCTTGCCATTATTTACCTCCTGTAACTTCATCAATTAAGCTATCAACATCAATAGCTTTACCAAATTTACTCTTAGTAGGATCAACAGAATCTTCACCGTATTGGAATTGTACCACAGTGTTTGCGGTATTTCTTACAGTGTAATCATATTTAACTCGTAAGTCTTCAAGAGCATTAACTAAACGTCTTTGCATATATCCAGATCGAGAGGTTCTAACTGCAGTATCCACAAGCCCTTCTCTTCCTCCCATGGAGTGGAAGAAATATTCAGTTGGCGTCAGTCCACTTTTGTATGAGGATCGAACGAATCCTTTTGCATCAGCCCCTAAATCTCCTTTATTGAAGTGAGATAAGGTTCTCCTTTCATATCCACGCGAAATTCTTTCACCTCTTACAGCTTGTTGCCCAATAGATCCAGCCATCTGAGACAAGTTCAGCATACTTCCTCTTGCTCCTGAACGAGCCATAATAACCGCAAAGTTATCCATACCTAAGTGCCATCCTGCAATTTCACCAGATTTGTCTCTAACTCTACCTAAAACACCCATAATTTCGACTTCTAATGTTTCTTCAACACTTCGTCCAGGCCTTGGCTTGAATTTTCCTTTATTGTAAGCATTTACAAGTTTATCAACTTCTTTAACAGCTGAAATTTGAGCTTCAGTAATTTGGTCTAAAGCATCTTGAGGAACATCAGCATCGTCAATTCCAGTAGTACATCCCGTTTCCATCAAAGCCCCAACAGCTAATCTTGTCACTTTGTCAATAAAGTCTCTAGCAGCATTTGAACCTTGCAATCTTGATATTTCTTCTAGAATTCGGCCTTTGAAAGCAGAAATAGAATTACCATCTACTGGCCCTCTAATCATATTTCCATTCACAATTTCTACAACCATATCTAATTCTTCATTTTCTTCAGGAGTTCTATCTGCAAAATAAACAGAAGCATTGTATTTCAGATTCATATCGTCTGGTAGAAGTACAGAGAAAATTTGTCTTCCAGACCATCTTGGACCGCCTTCAGCCTTAGGATAATCAGGTTTTGGTAAATCACCTTTGTAACTAACACGCGAAAGAATTCTCACAGTTTGATCAATATCGTAACTTGCAGTTCCGTGTGTTAAAAGGAACATTCCAGTGATGTGGTCATGAATTGCTCCAATAACTGCACCACCAAATCTTGGAGATCTAATATGTTCTTGAACTCTCATTAAAATTCTTGCTTCAGCCCTTGCCTCTTCAGATTGAACAACGTGTAAATTCATTTCATCTCCGTCGAAATCTGCATTATATGGAGGACATACACACAAGTTTATTCTGAAAGTTTTACCTTTCATAATTCGTACTTCATGCGCCATCATTGACATACGGTGCAAACTTGGCTGCCTATTGAATAATACAATATCTCCATCCATAAGATGTCTTTCTACAATGAATCCAGGCTCTAAACGATCATGATTAAATTCCCAATTTTCGTCAGTTAACTTAACCCTTCTACCGTCCGGTCTAATCATATAATTAATACCAGGGATATATTTTTCTGGGTCTGTAGGAACAAAATTTTCTTTAATTAAATCTCTCATAAAAGCAAGATTATGAATATTAATTCTTACTGGAACTGTTAATTCTCTAGCGGCAAGTTCTGGAACTCCAACTTGATTGATACTTAAGTAAGGATCAGGAGTTATTACTGTACGGGCTGAGAAATTAACACGTTTTCCTGAAAGATTTGAACGGAATCGTCCTTCTTTACCTTTTAATCTTTGAACAATTGTTTTTAGCGGTCTTCCTGAACGGTGTCTTGCAGTAGGAATTCCTGCAGTTTGATTATCAAAATATGTTGTAATATGATATTGTAACAATTCCCATAAATCTTCAACAATTAATTGAGGCGCTCCAGCGTCACGATTTTCTCTTAAACGTTGATTAATTCTTAAAACATCTACTAATTTGTGTGTCAAATCATCTTCAGATCTTTCGCCAGATTCCAAAGTAATTGAAGGCCTCATTGGAACAGGAGGAACAGAAAGTACAGTTAACACCATATATTCAGGCCTTGTTACTTCAGGATTGAAACCTAAACACAATAAATCAGAATTAGGTACTTTTTCAAGTCTAGATCGAACTTCTTTAGGTGTGAGTTTTCTTCCTTCTTCTCTAAATGTTGTTGGTTTGTCTAAAGTAACTTTAATTTTTGGTTCTCCACAATGAGGGCAACTTTTAGATTTTGTAGCTTCTCTAATGGCTCTTTTTGCAATTCCCCCAATAGAAACAGTAGTTCCAGCATCAGAATCCATAAGTGCCTTAATTTGTTTGGTATAATGATCAATTCTGTCTTGCGTTAGCATCAATCTTCCAGAACTAGGGTGTGTTGCGTTTAGTATATCTTTAATTGTTTTAGAATATCCCGAATGAATAACTGGCATAGCTAAATCAATATGCCCAAAGTGACCTGGATCTTCATCCATTTTTCTTCCACTTGTTTTACATCTTAATCCAGGTTCGATAACGCCCATATGTAGATCCATTAATCCCATAGGTATAGGGAATCCATCATCATCATAAGTATCTGCAGTAATTACTTTAGTTGCAGATAATTTACGAACTTCTTTTGGCCCCATCAAAGCAAAATCGATTTTACTGATTTTCTTTGGAATCATTTCCCTCATGATAAATCCTCCAATCTTAATCTAGCCACAATTCCAAGCGATTTAAGTTCCTCTAATAGTAATTTAAATGCATAGGACATAGATACAGGATAAATGGAAGTATTATCTCCCATTGGAGAAGTTAAAACTCCTCTTCTATCCAAGTAACCAATATGTCCAGATTGACTATCCACATATTGTACGGTTTTATCACTTTCATCAAGTAAACGATCTTTAATAACCATTGAAGCTCCATGAGCAATTAAACAATCTCGCTCCATTTCTCCAAATCTTAATCCACCCATTCTAGCACGACCTTCGGTAGGTTGTCTTGTTAGAAGTTGGACAGGCCCTCTTGATCGAGCGTGCATTTTCCCGGAAACCATATGGTGTAATTTTTGGTAATAAATTACTCCAACAAAAATCTCAGCATCTATACGGCGGCCAGTTTGCCCATCGTACAGAACTTCTCTTCCACTGTGTTTTAATCCATATTGAGCTAATGCTTCTCTTAAATCATTTTCTTTTTCTCCAGAGAATGCACTTCCATCTACGGCACGACCTTCCATACTGCCTACTTTTCCACCTATCATTTCAAGAACATGGGCGACAGTCATTCGAGAAGGAATTGCGTGAGGATTAATAATCAAATCAGGAGTTATACCGTCTTCAGTAAAAGGCATACCTTCAGGAGGCACCATGTGACCAATAACTCCTTTTTGACCGTGCCTACTGGCAAATTTATCTCCCATTTCAGGAACACGTTGATCTCTTACTCGGATTCTAGCAATTCTAGAACCATTTTCAGTTTCAGAAAGCATAACAGAATCTACAGTTCCTTTTTCTCCATGCCTTACAGTTAAAGATGATTCTCTAACTTTTTGAGGACTTAAGAAATCTGTAGGTTCAGCTAAGAATCTTGGAGGGCTAGTTTTCCCAATTAGAACTTCTTTACCTTTTAAATCAATTTCAGGATAAATAAGTCCATCTTCTTCAAGATAGAAATAAGCTTCTTCTGAACGTGCCCCTCGTACTTCAGGGCCAGGAATAACAAATCGGTCTTCTTGTCCACCAGGATATCTTCTTTCCTCAGACATATATGTCCTAACAAAAGTAGATCTTCCAGTTCCACGGTCAATTGAACCGCGGTTGAAAATCAAAGCATCTTCCATATTATACCCATGATAAGACATAACTGCAACGACTAGATTTTGTCCAGCAGGCCTTGCCCTTAGAGTATTATACTTCATAGCTTCAGTTTGAAGCATAGGCCTTTGAGCATAGTGTAACAAATGTCCTCTGGTATCTGGTCTTATTCTGTAATTTGCTTGGCCCATTCCTAAAGATTGTTTGGACATACCAGCCCCCATAGTACATCGAGGAGCTGAATTATGTTCAGGGAATGGAACATTAGATGTAGCAACCCCTAGAATAGTCAAAGGGTCTACTTCCATATGAGAATAGCTATGTGTTTTCTTTTTGTTAACCAAGTATTCAGTGTTTAATGCGATAAGACAATTTTCTTCTTCTTCAGCATCAATATATTCAATTACACCTTTATCAATTAAGTCTCCCCATTCTAATTTTCCATTTTTCAATGCTTCAACGTCACTATCCTTAATACTTAATTTGTTTCCTCTCTTTATAACCATTAAAGGTCTTCTTATTCTGCCAGGATCACTATTGATAATTACATCATTTAAGGAATCATCATATCTTACATTTACAACATTGCTAATCAGACCTTGTCTTCTTCTTTGTATCATTTCTTTTACAAGATCTTTAGGTGCTTTATGAGATCCAATTAAATCTCCATTGAAATACACTTTACCCCAATTAGGTTTTGCTTTATCAATATCTTGAATATCTAAATTTTCAATAGAATCCATAATAGTTTGATTTGGCACATTTTCAGAAACATCAACCATTAAAGCTAAATTTTTAACTAAACCACAATTTTGTCCTTCAGGAGTTTCGTTAGGACATAATCTACCAAATTGAGTAGGATGCAAATCACGAGCTTCGAAGTGAGGCTGAGATCTTGTTAATGGAGAGATAACTCTTCGTAGATGTGAAAGAGTAGACATATTACATGTTCTATCTAATAATTGTGAAACACCAGCACGACCCCCGGTCCAATTACCCGTTGCCATGGCATGCATTATTTTGTTTGTTAAAACATCTCTTCGTACTGCATGATGAACTCTATTTTCTTTTCTTTTAGAATAAGAACGTTCCATTTGGTATTTCATATCATTTAGCAATGCTTGAAGACCAGAACGGAATAATTCTTCCATTAAATTTCCAGCTAATTTTAATCTTTTATTTGCATAATGGTCCTTATCATCAGGTTTTCGGTCGCCGACATGTAATTCAAGAACTTCTCTAGACATACGACCTAAGAAAACAGCTTTTTTCATTCTTGAATCTTCAGTAGTACTCAAGTGAGGTAACAATGTATTATCAAGAATGTAATTAATTCTCTTTTTTCGATATTCTTTTGATTGTCCAGCAGCAAATCTTCGTTCTAAATATTCTAAAGCTTCTTGAGTAGTGTAAATTCCTTCTTCGTTGTGAACTTCTTCAATATTTGCTAAAATTAAATTTTGTAAATCTTTATTGTCCGTAATTGAAGCCATTATATCATCTGCAGATTCCATCCCAAGAGCCATGAGTAATATGGCCAAAGGAACTTGACCTGAAGCTACAGGAATTGAAACAGAAAGAATTCCATCTTTCTTCTTTTCAACAACAGTTAATGCACGGAAACCTTCTCTTTGTGAGAAAACTTTTGCCAATTCAGTCTGTCTCTGATATCTTTCTTCTTGCTCAACCATAACACGGTTTGGAGCTAAATCCTCTAGACAAACGAGTACACGTTCTGTTCCATTAACAATAAAATAGCCTCCAGGGTCCATAGGGTCTTCTGATTTTGCTTTGAGCCCTTCACGATATTCAGCATCACTGGAATTCTCTCCAGTTAAGAAATTTCTATGAAGATTACAAAGAATAGACTTTACCATAACTGGCATATTTCCAATTTCTTCTTCTACTTCTTCAATTTCAATTCCTTCTTCAACAATAGTAAAATTTAGATAGATTGGAGCTGCATACGTCATATTTCTTAGACGCGCCATCATAGGAATAGAATCAGTTTGAGAACCATTTGCCTCGTAGACCATAGGCCTTCCAATTCTTATTTTTCCTAGGTTAACTATTACATCCAAATCACCCAATTCTAAACGTATTGCTCCTCTTAAAGATTCATCAGCACCTACAGAAATGTTGTCTACAACTCTCTGCATCCATGGAGCTTGGTTTTTGTCATGCGGTAGGAAATCATTGAAAGAACCCAATTGGTGATTTACAAGCGCAGCACTTGGTCCGGAAACACTACGGCTATCAAAGAAACCTTTGATTAATGCACGTGAATTCATTCTTCCACCACCAATCTGTATGCGAGGTTACTACCTGCACTTTCACTAAAACGATGAACTTCTACAACATCATTTGGCTTTGCTTCTTCATCTAATGCTTTCAAAGCAGGATCCTTCAAAAGAATTTTAGGTAATTGATCTCTAGTTATGTTTAAAGGATTTAACTTTTCATCAATTTCAGACTCCTTAAGCAAAATGTGCTTCGGTACGAGCTTGTTTAACCACAATATGTTATCGTTCATTTTGGCATCCTTTCCAAAAATCATCTGGCGGGCCTGAAGGGATTCGAACCCTTGGCCGTCCGGTTAAAAGCCGGACGCTCTACCTAGCTGAGCTACAGGCCCTACTGTTCGCTAACCGTTAGACTGATGATATTGGAGCTTGTGGCCAGTCGAGTGGTTTATATAACATCTATTCCAAAATGGCCTTTTTTTCTAGTTTAAACATGAATTCAACATGAAATAAGGACCTATATTGGACTTTTACTATAATTTAGCTACCAAATCTAAGCAAGGAGTATATAAAAGACAATTTTCCAGGAAGGTGCGATAATACTTATGTCTGCCCCTCTTGACCAATCATGCCTAAAGTAGCGATTTTGACAAGTGGAGGGATTGCACCGTGCCTTTCAGCGTCAATTGGAGGATTAATTGAAAAATATAATCAATTAGATTCAAATATTGAGATTATAGGGTATATGCATGGGTATAGGGGATTGTTACTAGGCAAATCAACAATTTTTTCAAAAGAAGTAAAAGAAAATTATCAAGTATTGTATAATTATGGAGGAAGTCCAATTGGAAATAGTAGAGTAAAATTAACTAACGTTGAAGATTGTATAAAGAAAGAATTTGTTATGGAAGGAGAGGATCCGTTAGAAGTTGCAGCAAAACAATTAGAGAAAGATAATATTGATATTTTGCATACAATTGGAGGAGACGATACAAATACGATGGCTGCAGCATTAGCAAAGCATTTACAAGAATCAGGTAAAGAATTGACAGTAGTGGGCCTTCCAAAAACAGTAGATAATGATGTAATTCCTGTTAAACAAACTTTAGGCGCATGGACTGCGGCTGAGCAAGGCGCTAGATTCTTTCAGAATATAGTAAATGAAAATACGACAAGCCGTCGTCAATTAATAATTCATGAAGTGATGGGAAGGCATTGCGGATGGCTTACAGCAGGGACTGCTCTTGAATACAGGAAATTACTGAAGGATAATAGCTATCTTCCAGAATTGTTTATATCTAAAGAAAGATGGGATGTTCATGCGATATATATTCCAGAGATAGATATTGATTTTCAAAAAGAATCAAGTAGACTTCGAGAAATTATGAATAAACATGATTGTGTTAATATATTCTTAAGTGAGGGAGCAGGAATGGACACGATTGTTCGCGAAATTGAATCAGCAGGAAAAGAAGTCCCGAGAGATGCTTTTGGTCATGTCCGTTTAGATGATATTAATCCAGGACAATGGTTTGCAAAACAATTTTCAGAAGCTTTAGGAGCAGATAAGACACTAATACAAAAAAGTGGATATTTTGCAAGATCTGCAAAACCAGGTTTAAGAGATTTAGATTTAATTAAGAAATCAGCATTTATGGCTGCAGAATTGGCTTTTCAAGGGAAAAGTGGTTTAGTAGGATTGGATGAGAATAATAATGGAGAATTAGGATTAATAGATCTACAATTAATAGAAGGCGGTAAAGAATTTGACACGCGCCAGTCTTGGTTTTCTAATATGTTGAAAGAGATTGGACAAGAGTAACCCCTAATTGTTTTATTGAGGCCGTTTTGTGAGCCTATGAATCAAGAAAGTTTAGCTAAAGTTGCAAGCGATATAGTTGCCTCAGGGAGAGGAATTTTAGCAGCTGATGAGAGTACGCCCACTATGGGAAAAAGGCTAGCATTAATTGAACAAGAAAACACAGAAGAAAATAGAAGAGATTTCCGTCAAGCACTTTTTGACACTGAAGGTATCGAAGATTATATTTCAGGTGTTATTCTATTTGAAGAAACATTAACACAAGAAGCTCGCGATGGAACTAAATTATCTAAAATTTTAGAATCTAAAGGGATTTATCCTGGAATTAAAGTAGATAAAGGAGCGCATCCAATGGAATCATCATCTTCAGAAAAATTAACCAAAGGTTTGGATGGGCTTTATGAGAGAGGTTTAGAATATTACAAACTTGGAGCTAGATTTGCAAAGTGGAGAGCCGTAATTACTATAGGAGAGGGAATTCCTACAGATGAATGTATTCAAGCTAATGCTTCAGCGCTTGCAAAATACGCTAAAGCCTGTCAAGATGCAGAATTAGTGCCAATAGTTGAACCTGAAGTTTTAATGGATGGTAATCACAGTGCTGATAGGTGTTATGAAGTAACTAGCAAAGTAATAAATGTTTGTTATGAGGAACTTTTTATTCATAAAGTAAATTTAAAAGGCACTGTGCTTAAACCCAATATGATACTACCTGGTTCAGACAGTAAACAAGAGATAACTTCAGAAGAGATAGCAATTAAAACTTTAGAA
>PBGF01000029.1 GCA_002718915.1 Methanobacteriota archaeon
AAAGAATTAATAGCTTGATTATTTTGTTTCGACCATTATACAAGAATTAATTAAATATTTTATTTCATTAGTACTTTTCAACCAATCTTCTAGTTCCTCACTTTCAGATCCAGGTTGGAACCACAGATATTTAATTCCTAATTCAGCAATATGTTTAGCTATCTTCATAGCAATAGATGGAGGAACCACAAAATTAGCAATATCAGGCAATATTTCCATATCTTCTATAGAGCGATATGCTTTATCACCTTCAATCAACTCTTCTTTTGGATTTATAGGAATCACATGATATCCTTTATTTCTTAAATCTCTATAAATTTTGTTACCATATTTGTTTTTATCATTTGAGGCACCAATAAGTGCAATAGTAGTATTTTTTTCTTTTAATTTTTCAAGTACCATATAATTAACATGCAAGCTTCAGTTTTTATTGTTTGAGATTAACTTTTGGGCGGCATAGTTTTTTTATTTTTTTTGGAGTATATTTCCCGGGGGACTATAGTCCCCCGTAAATTCCAATGTCTGGAAAAAGATTTTTAATAAGCCTTTCAAAAAGGTGGTATAATGGATTTGGTAATTGTAGAGTCCGGGGCAAAAGCCAAAACAATTCAGAAATATTTAGGTAAAAATGTTATTGTTCGGGCTTCCAATGGCCATGTTCAAGATTTACCAAATTCAGGTAAAGAAGGCAGTAAGGCAGTATGGCCAAGTAAAAAATCTCAACTTCCAGAACCTTCTTGGAGTTGGACTCCACGTTCAGAGAATCATATTAAGCGCATATTATCAGATTCACGTCGTAAGAAAGTAGAAAGAGTTTTAATTGCTACAGATCCAGATCGAGAAGGAGAGTTCATAGCTTGGAGATTAGCAGAACTTTTCTCAGAATTTAGAGAGATAAAACGTATTACCTTTAATGAAATTACAAAAGATGCAATTCGACAAGCACTAGATTCAGCAGGAGTAGTTGATTCAAAGATGGTCGATGCAGCCAAGGTTCGTAGATTTATGGATCGGTTGATAGGGTATCGAGCTTCTCGCTTTTCTAGATCATGGAATCTGAGTTCGATGGGAAGAGTTCAAACGCCAGCATTGGGTTTTGTAGTAAAAAAAGAGCATGAAATTGCAAATTTCATATCCACACCCTATTGGGCATTACAGGCTACAGCTCAAAAAATAGATTTTAGAGCAAGATTTCATGAAAAAACTGACAAGGATGCTTGGAGAGATTCAAAAGGTAAATTTGATTCGCATAGAACTAATGTATCAGATCTAGCATCAGATGGTTTTTCTTCTTTGTCAAAAAATGATTCAATGAAAGTAAGTAAAGTTAGTGTTAAATCATACAAGAGAAGTCCTAAGGCACCTTTTACTACTGACACACTATTACAAACTGCAGGAAGTAGGTACAGTTGGAAACCAAGTAACACAATGAGGCTTGCTCAGGGACTTTATGAAGCAGGGCACATAACTTACATGCGAACGGATTCAACTAGAACAAGTTCTTCATCAAGACAGGTAGCTAAAGAAAAGATAGCTGAAATATGGGGAGCAGATCAGGTAGGCAAAGGTATAGTTTATACAAAAAAAGCATCGGACCAAGATGCCCATGAAGCAATACGTCCTACTAATCCTTCTGTAGATATGCCAAGCGGAATAGATAGTTCACAGGCTAAGTTGTATCGATTAATTTGGGCACGCTTTATTGGCAGTCAAATGATTAATTCAGAATGGTCTTCTATGAAGGTTGAAGCATTTACTGAAGGTTTTCCGAAACCTTTTGATGGCGATACTAAATGGAGGACAGCACCAGGGTGGGAATCAGCTTTTGAAAAAATAGACAAGAAACCTTTGACTTCACCTCCTAATCCTGAAATTAAAGAACATTCAATAATTAGCTTAGATAATAAGGAAAATAACCCTAATTTAATTGAAGATGAAACTAAACCTCCTGCAAGATACACACAACATGGTCTTGTAGCATTAATGAAATCAGAAGGTATAGGCCGCCCATCTACATATGCAGCAACAATAAAAAAATTATTGGATCGAAAATATTGTAGTGATGAAAAAGGTAGGCTAAAGGCAACATCAAATGGTATCATGCTCTGGGATGAGGTAAGTCCTTTCTATAAACAAGAAAATAAAAATTTATTTTCATCTGATTTTACATCTGAAATGGAATCGGATTTAGATAAAATCGAAACAGGTTCAAGAGATGCGGCCGAAGTTTGGGATACTTTCCTTAATTATTTCAGAGAATTACATGATAATGCTATAAAGAAGAAAAAAGAATTCCCTACAAAACGTCAAATACAATTTTACGAACGTTTGGCTTCTTTAGTTTCTAAAGAAAAACTTGAAGAAATATTGCAGGGAAACGATCCTCTCAAATCTAATAGTGAAAAGATGGGTGAATTTATTGATGCCTTGATGAAGGAGACAGAAGGAGTATCTCTTCCACCTACAGCTAAACAAATTTCATTCATAAAGAGTTTAATTGAAAATCTGGAAATGACAGAAACTCAAGCTTGTGAAATTGTTTCAATTAATAGTTTTGATGATTTATCAGGTGGGAAATCAGGCAGTGCAAGTACTTTAATTGGAAAATTAAAGGATATGTCTGATAGTAAACCTAGACCAACAAGCATTAAGCAGATGAATTTTGTTAAAAATTTAGTAAACAAGGCAGATTTAGATGAAGAAGCTGCATGTAGATTAGTAGAAGTATCCAAATATTCAGAATTATCAGGAGGAAGAAGTGGTACTGCAAGTAAATTAATATCTATTCTTCAAAAGAAGGCTCCAAAGAAAAAATGAGCATTGTTAATCATAAATTCTTGAAGAAAGATGATTTAGAAGACAGAAAATATCAATCGAATATTTCTAAAGCTTGTTTAGAACAATCTACTCTTGTCATTTTGCCAACAGGGATGGGAAAAACGGTAATCGCTTTGAGGATAATGTTAGAACGGTTAAATATTGGTAAAATACTTCTCATGGCCCCAACAAAACCATTAGCTCAGCAACATTTTGATTTTTTCAACAATTTTCTAAAAGCCGACGTTAGCCTATTTACTGGCGCTATTTCTCCTTCTGAACGAGAACCTCTTTGGGATAGCTCACAAGTTATTATTTCAACACCACAAGTTATTAGTAAAGATATAGAAGCAAGTAGAGCTTCATTGAAAGATTTTTCTTTAGTTATTTTTGATGAGGCTCACAGAGCTGTGGGAAATTATGCCTATGTTTCAATAGGTAAGCATTATTTGGAAAATGCTCAAAATCATCTGTCAATAGGAATGACTGCATCACCAGGAAGTTCCAAACCAGAAATTATCCGTTTGTGCAGAGATTTAGGAATAACTGCAGTAGAAAATAGAGATGAAAATGATTTAGATGTTTTAGATTACATCCAACCAATTAAAACTCGTTGGGTTAAAATTGACATGCCTGAGGAAGTAAAGGATATAGCTAGTCAATTAAGGAAATTGCAAGATTATCTTTGTGGTAAATTATACAAGGGAGGATTTCTAGATCGCCCACGTAAAGTTTCAACAACAATGATTCTTGATGCAGGTAAAAAATTACAAAGGCGTTTTGCTCAAACGAAACCATCTACACCACCTAATGTTTTTAATTTAATGACGACTCAGGCTATGGCTATGAAAACAGCTCATGCAATATTAACAGTCGAAACGCAAGGTATTCCACAGTTTTTAGATTATAGTAAGAGAATTATAGCGGATGCTAAAGGAAAGAAAGGCAATAGAGCAAATAAATGGTTAACGACTAACTCAGACTGGAAAGTAGCACATGAAATTGCTAATTCCAATAAGACAAACCATCCAAAATTATCTAGGTTAGTTGAATTGATAGAGTTGCAATTAGAAGTAGGGACTTCAAAATTCATTATTTTTTCAGAAATAAGGCATACTGCCTCTTTGATAGTTGAAAAGTTGAGCAATGTAAATGGAGCTAACCCAGTTCGTTTTGTTGGACAAGGTTCTAGAGAAGGTGATAAAGGTATGACTCAAAAGCAGCAGAAGAAAATCTTAGAACAATTTAGAAATGGAGATTACAATATTTTAGTTGCAACTTCTGTTGGAGAAGAAGGATTAGATATACCTTCTACAGATGCAGTTATTTTTTATGAACCTGTATCATCAGCAATTAGATTAATTCAAAGAAGAGGGAGAACTGGTCGAAATAGGCCTGGCGAGGTTTTTATTTTTGTCACGTTAGGAAGTAGGGATGAGGCAGCTCTCTGGAGCAGTAGAGGTAAGGAACAGCAAATGCAAGATATTTTTGCAGCAGGTAGGTTAGAAATAGATGTTCCTACAACTGAAGAATTAACTGGTTCTAATTTTCTGAATAGTAAGGATAGTGTTCAGACGACGTTTAGAAAAAATTAGTTTAAGACCTAATATTATACATACCTTTGCATTCTGGTAAATATGCGTAGAAAACCAACAGTTCCATTGAAAGAAGAAGTAAAGCATGGACATGGTTTTTTCAGAGGTGAAAAATGCCCTCTCAGCGGAGAAGAAGGCGTTTTGGTACTTTCCCCAAGACATTTGGACCAGTTTGGAAGGATGATGGCAGGAGTATTGCGTCATTTCCCGGACCGTTTTGATCTTGAGATGGATAAACAAGGTTGGGTTGAAGCTTCAGAATTTATAGAAGCAGTCAAATCCCAAAGAAGACATTTTCACTATTTGGAAACCAGACATTTGCAAGCAGTCGTTGAGACCGATCCAAAAGGTCGATACCAGTTGAATAATGGCAGATTAAGAGCAACATATGCACATACTCTTGATTTAGACTTAGATTTACCTACAGATAATAATCCAGAACATTTGTATTTTGCATGTTCGAAAGAAGATGCAGAAGAATATTTAGAGCATGGATTATACCCTGGCGATAGAAATATGGTCCATCTTTCAAGTACTAGATTAAATGCATTAGAAGCAGGCAGACATATTATTGGTAAACCAATTGTATTACTAGTTGATGTTAGATCTGCAGAAGATGATGGAAATGAAATAATGAAGGCTGGAACTACAGTTTATCTCTCCAAAGAGATATCTGGAAAGCATTTGAAACAACTTCCTGACAGTACTTAATTTAACGTGGAACAAAAAGAGATATCTCGCCAAGAAATTTCAAGAGTTTTGATTAGTGTTAGTGATAAATCTGGAATTGAAGATTTATCAAAGGCTTTATCCGACAAAGGTATTGAAATTATCTCAACTGGGGGAACTTCACGAGCAATATCAGATGCTGGTGTTGTAGTTCGTCCTGTTGAGGAGGTTACTAATTTTCCAGAAATGATGGGCGGACGTGTAAAAACTTTACATCCTTTAATCTTCGGTGGAATATTGGGTAGAGAATCAGATCAAGAACAGATGCTCGATCACAATATTGACAAAATAGATATGGTAATTTGCAATCTTTATCCATTCAAAGATGCAGCTAATAAAGGAGTAGATTTGAATTCATTAATTGAAGAAATTGATATTGGCGGTCCTAGTTTATTGAGGGCAGCTTCAAAGAATCATTCTCGTGTGTCAGTTGTAACGGATCCGGCAGATTATGACTGGATTAAAGATGAAATTTCAAAAGGCGGATTAACACTTGAGCAAAGGCAACAATTAGCTTTGAAATCATTTAGGCATACTGCAGAATATGATTCAATTATACAATCAGTTCTTGGACAAAGATTCGGGGAAGAAAATCTTCCTTCTTCATTACATTTAACAGGTATTGGTAGTCCCGCTTTAAGATATGGAGAAAATCCACATCAATCATCAGTTTTTTATTCAGATTTATTACATTCAGCTCCATCAGTAGCTAGTTCTGCACAAATACAAGGCAAGCAATTAAGTTACAACAATCTTTTAGATTTTGATGCAGCTTTAGCAATTGTAATGGAGTTTGATGATCCCACTGCAGTTATTGTTAAACACAATAATCCATGTGGCGTTGCTAGTTCAACAAGTTTATTAGAAGCCTTCAATGATGCAATGAAAACAGATCCGCAGAGCGCATTTGGAGGAATAATATCGTTTAATCGTGAAGTAGATGCTTCATTGGCTGAAGAGATTATCTCTTCATTTAAAGAAGGAATAATAGCACCTTCATATTCGGAGAAAGCTTTGGAGATTTTTTCCTCAAAAAAGAATTTAAGAATTTTGGAATCAGGTATTTTGGAAGATTATTACAGAAGTCCATCTTTACGTTCTCTTGATGGTGGGTGGTTATTGCAAGAAGCAGATGAAGTATGCATTTCTATTTCAGAGTGTAAAGTAGTTTCTAAAAGAAAACCTACAAACGAAGAATTAGAAGGTTTAGATTTTGGTTGGAAAGTAGTCAAACACGTGAAGAGTAATGCAATCTTATTTGCAGACAAAAAAAGAACAGTTGGAATAGGTGCGGGTCAGATGTCTAGAATAGATTCAGTAAAAATAGCTACGTTCAAATCTATTCCAGATCCAAAAGGCACAGTTATGGCCTCAGATGCATTTTTTCCGTTTAGAGATGGAATTGATGAAGCAGCTAAAGTAGGTGTAACTGCAGTAATACAGCCGGGAGGCTCAGTTAGAGATCAAGAAGTAATTGATGCGGCAGATGAGCATAATATAGCGATGCTTTTCACAGGCATGAGGCACTTTAAACATTAAATGGAAGAACTCTGGTTGTATTGTGATATTTGCAATGAAGAAAATGATCATCAAGTCCTTAAGAGCCGGACATCTACAAAGAGAGGTTTTAGTTTTCAGGGCGTTGTGAAATGCCTAGAATGTAATACTACTAGTTCAAAAGAGGTGAATGAAGAACCACCTATCTCATTAAAATTAAGAATATCTATAGATGATGAAACAATTAATGATATTTTAACAGTGGACAAAGGGATATTACTAGAAGTAGGTGAAACAAGACCACATCCAAATGGTTTAATTTTGGTTACAGGCCTTGAACTCCCTAATAAGCGTTTGAATCAAGTTTATTCACAAGAAAATCCTATTGTTTGGGCAAAAAAAGCTACGCATTCAAAAATTCGTTTTGCAGTACATGACAGTGAGGAAACTCATTCTTACAAAGAAGAGTTTGAGATAGGTGTTGAATTTAATAAAGGTATGAAAATTAAATTAGAGGATAATGTGGCAAGAATTATTGGATTAACTTTACATGGAGGTAAATCTGTAAATAATGCATTTGCTTTTGAAATAGCAAGAGTAACTTGCAGATATGTCAAAGAAGAGTCACGTTTTAAATCTAGATATAAGGATGGAAGGAAAGCGTAATGTCTAAATCAGACAATGATTCTTCTGAAGTGGAAGATAATGAAATTCAATTTGAACAAGTAGATGAAGAAGTCTTTGAAATGGAAGATGAGACTCTAGTATTCGAGCAGTCAAGTGAAGAAAAAAATCAAGAAGAAGAGGCTAATAAAATACCAAAAATAAAAGAGAAATCAGTTTTTGTTTCTCAACGCGAAATAATATCTATTATATTTTCTAAAAAAACACTTTATCATGTTTTAGTGCTTTTTATTCTCTTAACTTTTTTTGGAATAATTAGTTATACTAAATCAGATATTGCCTCATCCTTAATTCTAATTCTGGGTTATGGCGGTTCTTTAGGATATTTTGTTACAGCAGCCCTCAATAGGTTTGAAGAAGTCAAAAATTTATCTCGTAGCCAATCATTTACTAGCTTGATTCTTCCATTATCTCTTTCACTAGTTTTTTCTAGCTTTATTTGGGCTACTTTGAACAATGAAACATATGGAGATAATATGGAGAGATTTCTGACTTGGGGTTACATTTTGATCTTTATTTTATGGCAATTTGCACAGGCATGGTGGATGCGAGTTCCATTCAAGGAAATTGCACTAAGACAAATGTCTAAATCTCCAGAAAATGAAATTACAAAGAAAGGTATTATTCTTAATATATTGTCCCCTTTAATTTGGATGGGTTTTGGAAGTTTATGCTTTTATTTTGTTTCTACTAAAATATCCAATTTTCAAGATAATTTTGATTCATTATTTATTTTTTTCTGGATTCTACTTATGTCTTTGATGGGCAGTATTACATTTTATTTTCTGAAAAATATGCATAAAGAATTTTTGTATGATTCTAAAGTGGCATCTTTCTCAGGATATTTTGCATTAGGTTATTGGGGTTTTTTATCTTACCATGCAGGAATATTTCTTTATTCAATGTATAATGAACCAAGTTTTCTTTATGATTTAGTATTTATGATTATAACCATTATGCTAGTAATTTATTCATTATCAGCTAATGTTTTGAGGGGTGAGGCTCGACGAGCACACTTAAGCCCTACAAATCATTACATAGGTAAAGCAACAGGTTTGATGAGTAGGCATAATGTGATATTTTATTCACTTTCTTTTACTATTGCTTACGGCGCAAGTAATTTCTTTCTTGCTACAGCAGATACTTCACTTATTGGAGGCATCAAAGGTGTTTCACGTATAGCGCATATGATTGTTTTGATTAGTGGTATTTTAGTCCTTCTAATAGTTAATTATAATCTACTTACTGGTCGAGGATTAATCTCAGAAGGTTTTGTAGAATCAATTCGTTCCCCAAAGCATAATTAATATCCTTTCCATAGTAGATTAATGAATTGGTTAGGATTATTGTCATTTAAAGCAGCTAGAGATCCTGAATTAGCTCCGCATGCTTATTTGATGTATTTACTTTTATGGACAATAATTGTAGGTTTGTTTGTTTTATTTTTATTTCCTTTATTAGGTAAAACGATAGGTTTTGTTATAATTGCAGTTTTAATTTTTGTTTTTGTTTATCAAGTATGGTATTTTCATAATAATGATTTATTTGCAGATTAAGAATATTTTATTTCGTTTTTATTTCCAAAACCTTTTGTATTATCAATAAATCTTGTCCATTCAATTTTCAATTTATACAATTTGACTTTTTTCATTGCTTCTTTTAATGTGTTACTCTTTGAAATATAATCGAATTCATTTAGATATTCTTCCCAATAGTTATCTTTAGCAATTTCAATATTTCCTTTAATTTGAATTCCTTTTATCTTTTCCCAATCTAAATTATTTTTTTGAATTGTAGCAGCACAGTTTGCATTATATTCCAAATTTTTTATATGATCCGATTTAGGATTACTCACAAAAATTAAAGCTTTGCAATCATCTACAGGAACATAGAAGAGGGCCGCTGCAAAAACTTCATGATTTCTCTCTGTAGCTAAAGTTAAAGTATTGTGATTTTGTATAAATTTCTTAATGTTCTCCATTATTAGCCTTAATTAGGCTTAAGTTTATAATACACTCCGTGTGGCGCCTCATCCCTGTAAGAGGTTTACTTACATGACAACACACTTCGACGTTCCAGGTGAACACTTGGTAAATGCACTTGCTGAGACGTTAAAGAGCGAGGACGCTATACAACCTCCAGAGTGGTCTGGATTTGCGAAAACAGCAGTTCACAAAGAAAAATCACCATTACAAGCAGATTGGTGGTATTTCAGAACAGCTTCAGTCATGAGAAAAGTGGGAGTTAAAGGGCCAATAGGTACAGAGCGTTTATCGAGACATTATTCAGGTACAAGAGATAGAGGAGCTAAACCTAACAGAAGTGAAAATGGTAGTAGAAAAGTAATTAGGTTAATTATGCAGCAACTTGAGATAGCTGGCTTGCTTGAGAAAGCAAAAAAAGGCGGTAGGAGTTTAACTCCTAAAGGTCAGTCTTTGCTAGACAACACAGCTTTTAATGTTAAAAGAGTATTACAAAAGGAGATTACTTCATTAAGTAAATATTGATTAAATGTCCAGTAGAAAAGTTTTCGGTAAAAAATTAAGATTAAATAAATTAGTTAAGCGTAATAGGCGCGTTCCTGCATGGGTTATCCAAAGAACAAATAGACGTTTCACCAACCATCCAAAGCGTCATTTTTGGAGAAGAGGAAAGTTACATAGGTGATTTAGATGGCTGATGACGAATTGATTCAAGAAAGATTGTATACTATTCCTCTACGTAAATTACACAAGGTAACAAGGACCCGTAGAGCTCCAGTTGCTATGAGGATGGTAGAAGATTTTATTGTAAGGCATATGAAGCCTGAAAGAGAAGGAGAAGTTCTCAGAACTTCAATAGAAGCCCGTAGTGGAAGTGGAGAGGAAAAACAATTATTCATAGATCCTCCAGTGAATCAATATATTTGGTCAAGAGGTATTGAAAAGCCACCTTCCAAAGTTCGAGTAAGAGCTTTAAAATTTGAAGATGGCAGTGTTATAGTCCATTTAGCAGAATAAGGAATGGCTTTAGTTCAGAAGGATCTTTTCAATAGTCCTTATGCTGGTGTTTTTTGCTCTACAAATGATAATCTTACTCTAGTTCCTCCCGGAATTCCATCAGATGATATGGAAGCTATTTCAGAAGCACTAGGTACTAAATTAGAAGTTATAACCTTAGGAGGAAGTAGAGTTTTAGGAACCTTAATTGCTATGAATAACAATGGCATTTTAGTTTCTAATATTGTTACAGATTTAGAATTACAGAAATTTGAAAAAATATCTAATATACACAAAATAGAATTTGGAGTTCTTCCAGATCGTTCAAATGCTATTGGAAATAATTTCCTTGTAAATGACAAGGGAGGTTTTTCTAATGAAAGATTAGGTAAAAGAGCTAAGGATAAAGCAGAAGAGATATTAAAAGTAAAATTAGTTTCACAGTCCATCAACGATATGGATACATTAGGAATGATTGGATGTATAACTAATAAAGGAGGATTATGCCATCCAGAAATATCATTCTCTGAAAAAGCAGAAATGGAAAAAGTTTTTGATATTAAATTAATGGAAGGTACGGTTAATTTTGGCCTTCCTTTAGTTGGTGCAGGAATTGTAGCAAATTCTAATGGTGCAGTATGTGGAAGACAAAGTACTGGGGTAGAATTGGGCCGTATGGAAGAAGCGCTTAGCCTTTTTTAATAGTAGAAAATAAATGACATATTGCTCCGATCTCAGAATCTAAAGTGAGTCTTATTTTTTTATCAGTTATATCTAAGTGGCCGTATGCTTCTTCCTTAATTTTCTTTAAAATTTTATTAGTTCTTTGATTTATGCCAAAAATTAAGGCAATTGTTTTTTCTTCAGATAATTTTACTACTTCATTTAATTTCATTTGTTTTGATTTTGTGGGTTGGCTTGTGCATATTATTTTTTCACCTATATTTTGAGGTAATTGCAGTTTCGTGATTTTTACTTTTCCATCCTTACAAAGTTTAATTAAATTTTTACCACCTTTACCGATAGAAGTAGAGAGAGCCATATTATTGGCAAAATCAAGCAGGGTTTCTTTTATTCCAAAATCAGCTAGCAATAAGTGAAAATTATAAGCTAAACAAACAGGTGCAACTCTTGCGATTAATCTTCTATTTTCTTCATCTATTTCAGAGTTTTTTTTTGGGTTAATTAGAACTAAGTTTATTGGCGGAGTCACTAATAGGCTAGGGGAGTCCCTTTTAAGGGGGTACATTCATGCACTTTAGTAATAATTTGGTGAAAAACATTGACAGAGGAAAATACAGATACTATACTGCCAATTAGCTTAGAGAAAGAGATGCGTAAATCCTATTTGGATTATGCTATGTCAGTAATAGTAGGTAGGGCACTTCCAGATGCTCGTGATGGATTGAAGCCAGTTCATCGTAGAGTACTTTATGCAATGAAAGAGATGGGGTCAGGCCCCCGTTCACCTTACAAAAAATCAGCGCGCATTGTAGGTGATACTATGGGTAAGTATCATCCGCACGGGGATCAAGCAATATATGATACATTAGTACGCATGGCTCAAAGTTTTTCTCTTAGATATCCGTTAGTAGATGGCCAAGGAAATTTCGGTTCAATTGATGGAGATAAGGCTGCAGCAATGCGTTATACAGAATCACGATTGGCTACAATCTCAGACACAGTGTTATCAGATATTGATGAAGAAACAGTAGATTATATGGACAATTATGATGGGTCTTTACAGGAACCTTCAGTTCTTCCAGGTCTTCTTCCAGGCTTATTGGTTAATGGTTCTTCAGGTATTGCAGTGGGAATGGCCACAAACATGGCGCCACATAATTTATCTGAAATTATAGAGTCTCTTATTTTGTTAATAGATAATCCTTCAGCAGCACTTTCAGATATCATGAACATTATGCCAGGTCCAGATTTTCCAACAGGCGGAATTATTATGGGCCGTAAAGGTATTTTTGATGCGTTTTCTAAAGGTCAAGGTTCAATAAAAATAAGAGGTAAAATTGTTCATGAATCAACACCAAAGGATGAATTTTTGGTAGTTACTGAAATTCCTTTTATGGTACAGAAAAACAGACTTTTAGAGGAAGTTTCAAAATTAGTTCGTGATAAAAAAGTAGAAGGTATTCGTGACATTCGTGATGAATCAGACCAAAAAGGCATGAGAGTTGTGTTTGAACTTAAGCGTGATGCAGCTCCAATGATTGTTGAAAATCAATTGTACAAACATTCAGCACTTGAAAATACTTTTTCAATAAATAATGTGGCTTTAGTCAAAGGTCAGCCACGAAGGATGAATTTGATAGATTTATTAAATGTATATTTATCACACAGAAAAGAAATAATAACGCGTAGAACTGAATTTAGATTAAAGAAAGCACAGGAAAGAGCTCATATTGTTGAGGGTCTTTTATTGGCAATTTCTCAAATGGATAAGGTAATTGCATTTATTAGAGATGCAGCAGGAAGAGATGCAGTTATAGAAGGTCTTCAAGCCAATTTCAAATTAAGCAAAATTCAAGCAAAGTCAATAGCAGATATGCGACTTTATCAGCTATCACGACAGGACGCTGAGGAAAGAAAGAATGAATTGGAAGAGTTAAAGTCTAAAATGGCAGAATTATCTGAAATTCTGTCAGATTCTTCTAAAGTAATGTCTATAATTAAAGAGGAATTAGAAGGTCTTAATGAAAAATATGGAGATGAAAGACGAACCCTCATTTCCGATTTTGATGGCGATTTGAACACAGAAGATTTGATTCCAAGATCTCAAGTTGTAGTTATGAGGACTCAGGAAGGTTACATCAAGCGTGTTGATTTAGATGAATATCAAGCCCAAAACAGAGGCGGAAAAGGCCGAATTGGAATTAAAGCTAAGGAAGGTGATTTTCCAGTTGAATTGTACTCTATGGGTTCACATGATCATTTACTTTTCTTTACTACTGCAGGAAGCATGTATTTCCTTAAGGCCTGGCAAATACCTGATGTTTCTCGTTATTCTAAAGGAACTCCTTTAGTTCAGTTACTTCAAAAATTAGATGAAGGACGTAAGGAGAAAGATGAACAAGTTCTTTGTATGTTGCCAGTATCAAATATGACTGGAGATGGGCATTATTTCCTATTTTCAACAAAGAAAGGAATAATAAAGAAAACAAGATTAGAAGAATATTCATCAAGGATACAAAGAGCATGGGCTAGAGATCAAGGATTTAGGGCAATCACGCTTAAGGAAAACGATGAATTAATTGGTGTTGCCATTTCTGAAGGTGAGAGTCAGGTTATGCTTGCAACAAAGCAAGGTATGGCTAATCGTTTTTCAGAAGGTGAAGTTAGAATTGTTGGACGCAATGGACAGGGCGTAATTGGTATGCGTCTAAAGGAAGATGATGAAGTAATTAGTATGTGTCTAGTAACAGATGAAGAACTTCTTTTAACAATTACAGAGAAAGGATATGGCAAGAGAGCTAATGCAGGAAATTATAGATTAACTAAGAGAGGAGCTAAAGGAGTTAAGAACATTAAGGTTGATGAAAAAAGCGGTCAAGTAGTGGTTGCGTTAACTCCAGGAGATGCAAATCAAATTTTGGCTACAACTTCTTCAGGTAAAGTAATACGTACACATATTGATTCAATAAGAGAAATAGCACGTGTTGGTAGAGGTGTAAAAGTTATGTCAGTTGATGAAAAGGAGAAAGTAGTCGCAGTTGCTTTGCATAATGAAGATGATGAGGAAAGAAATTCAGATTTAAATTCCAGTGAAGATAATGATGAATAGAGAACCAGTAAAAGACATTAATATTAATTCAGATACTAAATTAAGTGATTTAATTGATCAATTTGGAGAAGCCGGAGGTTTTGTGGCTTCTAAAGTTTCTACAGCCACTTCTATTGTGCAAGATATGAATTCAGAGTCTTGTACTAAATTTTTGTCTTTTCCAGCAGACATAATGGCTACTGGAACTAGAGGATTAATGAAACAAATAGTGGAAAATAACATGGCAGATGTTGTTGTAACTACTTGTGGCACATTAGATCATGATATAGCTCGTGTTTTAGCAGATTATTACCATGGAGATTTTGCAATGGACGATGCACTTTTAAGAGAAGAAGGTGTGAATAGACTTGGTAATGTTTTAGTTCCAGATGATTCCTATGGCATCCCTATTGAGAGATGGTTACAACCAATTTTAGAAGATTTATACGATCAAAAAAAACATTGGGCACCTTGGGAGATTTGGCATGAAGTAGGTCTTAAGCTTTTAGATGAGGAAAGAGGTTCAGAGTCTTTTCTTGGAGTTTGTGCAAGTAAAAACATCAAAGTCTTTGTTCCAGGCCCAACAGATGGGTCGGTAGGTTCACAATTATGGTTATTTTGGCAATCACATAAAGATTTCACACTAGATATATTTGGAGAAGAACATCAATTATCAGATATAGTTCATGAGGCCAAAGCTACTGGAGCAGTCATGATAGGAGGAGGAATCTCCAAACATCACACTATTTGGTGGAATCAGTTCAGAGATGGATTAGATTATGCAGTTCAAGTGACTACAGCTCCAGAATGGGATGGTTCTCTTAGCGGTGCACGTGTTAGAGAAGCTGTTTCTTGGGGTAAAGTTCAATCTAAAGCTAAAAGGATTACAGTTGAAGGAGATGCTACTGTTCTTTTGCCTTTAATTTATGGTCCATTATTATGAAAGCCATTGTAAGAAAAGTTTCATCTTCTTTTGAGAAAGCTTTAGCAAAATATTTTGGTTCAGGACCTACAGATTTGAATGAAGCAATAAGGCAACATGGAGTATATGTGAATAAGCTAGTTGAATTTGGAGTTTCAGTAAAAGTAATTGATTCACATTCAGATTTTCCAGATTGCTGTTTTGTGGAGGATCATGTAATTGTTGCTGGCGATTCTGCATTATTGACAAATGCAGGACACGATAGTAGATTAGGAGAAAGGAAAGAAGTTGAAGAAGCTCTTAATGATGATTTAAATTTAGAGTATATGACAGAGGGGGCAAGAATGGATGGGGGAGATGTTTTACGATTTGGAGATAAATTCTTAGTAGGGCACAGTCAAAGAACTAATCGTCAGGGCATAGAGGATTTAGGTAAATTTCTTCAGAAAAGAAATTATGGGTTACACGTTGTCGAAGTTCCTCCACAATCATTACATTTAATTTCAGTTTGTACTTCACCAGTTCCCGGAAAATTGTTAGCACCAGAAGGTTGGTTTAGTGAATCAGACTTTCCGGTAGGTTCAGAAATTATTTGGGTACCAACAGAAGAAGCATATGCTGCAAATATTCTTCCTTTTGATAATAAAATTATGATGGCTAAAGGATATCCATTTACTCATAAGGCACTGAAAAGTTTGAATTTAGAAGTACATGAACTGGAAATGTCTCAGTTTAGAGAGGCTGATGGCTCTTTAACTTGTTTATCGGTTTTATATGATTAACTTAATTTCTAATATAATACTGTAATAGGTGTTTGTATGTCTATAGAAAGTCCGACAACAATTAAGAAAGCGGGAGGTAAATTGGGAATCTTAATGCCAGGTCTTGGAGCTGTAAGTACAACATTTATTGCAGGTACATTGGCAGTACGTTCGGGTTTATCGACACCTATAGGTTCACTTACTCAAATGGGGTCCATTCGTTTGGGAAAAAGAAATGAAAGACGTGAAATAGCAATCAAAGATTTTGTTCCATTAAGTACTTTAGATGATTTAATTTTTGGTGGTTGGGATATTTTTGAAGACAATTGCTACGAAGCTGCAATAAACGCAGGAGTTCTTGAGAAAGAATTATTAGACAGTATAAAGAAGGAACTAGAAGAAATTAAACCAATGAAAGCAGTATTTGACAAAAATTTTGTCAAAAAATTAGATGGCGAATATGTAAAATCAGAGACTACACACCGTGATAGAATCCAGGCATTAAGAGCAGATATTCAAAATTTTAGAAAAGAAAATAATTTAGAACGTGTAGTTATGGTCTGGTGCGGAAGTACAGAAACCTATCAAGATCCCTCTGATAAAATGTATAATAATCTTAATGATTTTGAAAAGGCTTTAGATTCAAATAAAAATTCAATAGCCCCTTCAATTTTGTATGCTTATGCAGCCATTAAGGAAGGTGTTCCTTATGCAAATGGAGCACCGAATTTATCTGTAGATTTTCCAGCAATGATTGAATTATCTGTAAAGGAAGGAGTACCTATTGCAGGTAAAGATTTTAAGACAGGTCAAACTTTGATGAAAACAATTCTTGCACCGGGTTTTAAGGCAAGAGAAATAGGTATTGATGGGTGGTTTTCAACAAATATTTTAGGAAATAGAGATGGAGAAGTTTTGGATGATCCTGAATCGTTCAAGACTAAAGAAGTATCTAAACTAGGAGTTCTTGAGCAAATTTTAGAGCCCGAGAAGAATCCAGAATTATACGGCGATTTATATCATAAAGTTAGAATTAATTATTATCCTCCCCGAGGAGATAACAAGGAAGGCTGGGATAACATAGACATTAAAGGATGGTTAGGTTATCCTATGCAAATAAAGGTAGATTTTCTTTGTAGAGATTCAATTTTAGCTGCACCTATTGTTCTAGATTTAGCTTTATTTTTAGATTTTGCCCACAGGGCTGGACTTCATGGAATCCAAGAATGGTTATCATTCTATTTTAAATCACCAATGTGCAAACCTGATTTGTATCCAATACATGACTTATTTTCTCAAAAAGTCAAGTTAGAAAATACACTTAGACATTTGATGGGTGAAACAATCATTACGCATCTTGGATTAGATTATTACTACGATGAGGATTAATGAAGTCAATAATAGTTACGAAACATGGTGATCCAGATTGTATGGAGCTTCAGGAATTTCCTACACCATCACCAGGTGCAGGTGAGATTTGTATAAGAGTCTCTAAAGCAGGTATAAATTTTGCAGATATTCTTTCTCGTATGGGGCTTTATCCTGGAGCACCTAAACCACCATTTACACCAGGTATGGAAGTCTCAGGCACAGTTCATGAAGTAGGTCCTGATGTTGATGATTTTAAAGTAGGAGATAGAGTAGTTGGTTCAGGCGGTAGTGGAGGCTATTCAACACACACCTTATCGAAGGCTGCTACAGTTTTCAAAATTCCGGATGACGTAACATTTGAACTCGCAGCTGCTTTTCCAGCAGTTTATTTAACTTCATATTTGATGGTTATTCATCCTGGAGATTTGAAACCAGGAGAGTCGATTTTGATTCACGGGGCAGCTGGAGGAGTTGGTCTCGCCGCTACAGAATTGGCCAAAATTGCAGGCGCTAAAAATATATTCGGCACTTGTTCCCCAAGTAAACATGATTTCATTTCAGATAATGGCGTTCTTCCTATAGACAGAGATAATTTCTTGTCAGAGATAATGGATTGGACAAAGGGAAAAGGAGTTGATTTAGTATTAGATCCAATAGGGGGAGAACACTTAATGCAATCATATAGATGTTTAGGTTCAGGAGGCCGTGTTTGTTCATTTGGAATTTCGGATATGGCACCTACTAAGCGTAAAAGTCAATGGGCTCGGTTTAAATCGTGGTTAACTTTTCCAAAATTTGATCCATTGAAAATGATGACAAGCAATAGAGGAGTTTTTGGCATCCATCTAGGACGTTGGAAAAATTTAGATCATTTGGAAAAAGCAAAGAATGATTTACTGAAATGGATTGAAGAAGGTAAAATCAATCCACATATTGATAAAGTGTTCTCAAAAGAGCAAGTTTCTGAAGCTCATCACTATATTCAGGATAGGAAAAATATAGGAAAAGTGTTGATAGATTTTGATTGATTAAAATTCCAAAATTCTTTGGCAATCACTTATATGGTCAAGGTTCAATAATGTCATAATGTCGGAAATTAATGTACGTCTAAAACACAATTTTGAGGACTCCGACAAATTATTTAGGATATTGTTTGCAGCAATTAAAATAGGTAAGCCAGCCTCTAAGAGAAAAATAGCAGATGTAGCAGATATTTCTTCACAATTAGTAGATTATCATATTGACAAATTAGTTGATAATGGCCAATTGATTAAGGTTGACACAATGTATGCAGCTCAGGCAATATTTTCAAATAAGAAAATATATAAATTTCTTAAGGATACAGTAATTACACAAGAATTAATAGAAAAGTTAGCTTCAGGAATTGATTTTTCACAGGCTACTGCTCAAGATAGTCAAGTTCTAGAAGAATCAATTTTAACATTACTTAGATTATTTACGATAGAATTGAAAGAATAGTCCAAATTTTTTTGGCATTCTTTTATATACTTTTGGAAAAATATTTTTTTATGAGACGAAGACATATGCTAGGTACAGAAGACAAAACTCTTTGCGGTTGGCCTCTAACTACCGGGGAATTAAAGCAATTGAGAAGTTCTAATAGAGTCCATGTAACATGTAAAAGATGTCTCGAAAAATTAGAAACTTATTCGAAGGATGATAATAAGAAAGGTAAAGGTATTTTTTCGAATGGGTAAGATAGAGGTTTTTGGTAAATCATTGAATGAGCCTAGAGGGCTGTCAGGCCCTAGTGGCCCAATTCCAGAACCTTTTGGCGGAATTCCCTCTGGCGTATTTGCAGTATTTGCAGTCGTTATTCTTACCTTAGCCCTTGCATCATATATTCCGGAGGATGAAGAAAGTTTTACACCAAATGGTTTGACTTCTTCGCAATCAAGTTATCTTGAAAATATTTTATCCGATAGATCCCGTTCATCTCCTAGTTTGTCTTCCTATGACACTTGCGGTTTTCTTGAAATGGATTTGAAAGAGCATTTGAAAGAAGAAATGCGCGTTAATCTTGGTACAAGTTCTTACTATTATGGAGGAGGTTGGATTGAAGACGATATAATGATGGTAGAGGATGCAGTCATGGAAATGGATGGCGCAACTTCAACAGCAGATTCAGTACCTTCTTCAGGAGGTTCTCCGAAAAATTCACCAGGAGGTGAGCAGGGAGTTGATTTTTCAGGAACTAACAATCAAGAACAAGGAGTAGATGAGGCTGATTTTGTTAAAACAGATGGCTCTTTTGTTTACATGATTAACAAAGGTTATTCAGATTATGGTAGATATCCTTCAGGTAAATTACATATTCTTGATATTCCGGAAGCTGGCAATATATCTTATTTATCAAATATATCTATAGAAGGCCGCCCTACTGAGATGCTTTTAGTTGATGATAAAGCAGTCATTTATTCTAACGTTCAAATTTACAGTTATTACGAAGAAAAGCACCCTCTTGATGAGGTTGTTAAAAAGGAAAGGAAAGCCCCAATGTCTATTGATAGTTCTGAAGAATCTGAAGATATTCTTATGGATTATGACTACGGACATTATTACAGGACAACGGCATTCACTAAATTAACAGTTTTGGATTTAACTAATAGAAGCTCAGCACAGATTTCTAAGGAATTGTATATTGAAGGAAACTATCAGACAGCACGTGAATCAGGAGGCACAGTTCGCATGGTTTCGTATGGCTGGATGGAAATTGATGGATTAAAAACATGGTTAGATTTTTCAGATTATAGAACATATTGGGAGCTTGATTGGGACAGTTCTAAGAGAGAACAAATTTGGATGGAAGTAATGAATGAAACAATTGAATATAATGATAAGGTAATTGATCAAACTCCTTTAGATGATCTTTTACCTCGCATTTATGAAAAATCTGGTGATAATATTACAACACACAAGTATACTGAATCTGGAGAGGGGAATTGTCAAAATTTTGCTACAGCATCAGATAGCACAGGTCAAGGTATTACTTCAATTATGACTCTTGATTTATTAGAAGAAAATTTTAGTTTCAATGCAGATCATATATTGAGCAATTGGGCTACAGTTTATGCTTCAGGAGATGTAATGGTAATGGCTGAAGCTTCACAAAGTTCATGGTGGTTTTGGGGAGAAGAAGAATCAGATTATCAAGAAATGACAAATCTTCATGTTTTTGATATATCTAATCCCGGTCAAACTTATTACATTGCTAGTGGAAGAATAAATGGTACAATCCAAGATCAATTTTCTTTGTCTGAGCATGAGGGTAATATTCGTGTTTGTTCTACTACTGGACAGTGGGGGAGATGGTGGATGGAAGATCCAGAACCAATGTTAAGTCATGTATTTGTTTTAGGCTTAAATACAGATGAAACAGAATACGAAGTAATAGGAAAAGTGGGCGATATTGCACCAGATGAGAGTATTTGGTCTGCAAGATTTATTGGTGATAAAGCATACATTGTAACATTTAGAAATATTGATCCTTTATGGACTATTGATTTAAGTGAACCAACGAATCCTAGAATAATTGGCGAATTAAAAATTCCAGGAGTATCTACATACATCCATCCGGTAGGAGATACACATCTTCTTACAATAGGAATCGCTGGTGATGATGATGGATTAGATTGGGGAGTTACTCAGGTATCATTCTTTGATGTTAGTGATTTTTCAAATCCAATTCTTGAAAGTTCATTAAAGTTAAACCCAGCACCAAATGGGGAAAATGGGTGGTCATATTCACATAGTGAAGCTACATATGAACATAAAGCATTCCAGTATTGGGAAAGTGACGGATTATTGGCCATTCCAATGTCGACTAACAGATGGTATCAAGATACGATAGAAGAAGATGGTAAGATGTACTATTATCATGGATACGAGTATATTTCTAAATTAATGTTAATTAATGCCACACCAGGTAAACCTTTAGAGATATATAATGAAAACATAGATCATTCTTCATATTACGGTTCAAGATATTCATGGGATAGTCCAGATATCAAGCGTAGCATATTTATGGGCGGAGGAGATTACATTTACGCAATTAGTGAAAAAGCAGTTACGGTACACAATGTAGAAACTATGGAAAAAACAGGTTTCACCGAGTTGCCTTCAAATAATAAACCAATTTACGAACCCTATTATTACTATGAAGAAATAGAAGAGGAATCTTCTGAAAAAGATGAAGAATCTTCTGAAAAAGAAGAAACTGAATCCTCTAATGAAGGAGAAGGAGAAGCACCTCCAGACGATTCATAATTTCAGTAACTTTTTAGTTTCTAATATAATAAGCTCAATGGAGTTTTCCAGCACATGAGAATCTTCTACTTCAATTAAACTAATCTTATTTTCAGAGCGGTTAATATAATCCTGACTTGCACTAATTGGCACTATTTCATCAGTAGTGGAATGTATTATGGTAATTGGCAAATCATTTGGTGCAATTAAATTTTCAGGAACATCATTAGGAGATTCAGGCAGATGCAAAGCTGGAGCTAGAAGCAACATAGCCTTAATTTGTTCAGGTTTTTGTTGAGCAACTAATGCACATGCTAAACCACCGTAGCTTGATCCTGCAAGAACAACTTTTTTATTAGAAACAAGCTCATTTAGTATGTCTATTCTTTCCTCCAATTCCATATTATTAAAATCAGGTGAAACAACTTCAATCCCGCTTTCCCTGATGGCAGTGACCTTACTTCCATTCGGACTCCCCCATAATCCATGTGCCCAGATTAACATACTACCCCAAACGCAGTCGATATAATATACAATCCTTATTGGGCCTTAATGTCCCCAACATATTCAGAATATCTGAGATTAGAGGAATTGCTCAAATTACAGACTGGTGTTGAGGGAGAAACCCGTGAAATAAGTAATGATGAGTTGCATTTTATTTTAGTTCATCAAAATTTTGAATTATGGTTTAAATTAGTAATAAATGAATTGACATGTACTAGAGATATTTTATCTTCAGACTATGTAGAAGAGACTAAACTTCCTCAAGCCGTCCACCATATGGATAGAGTAATTGAGATTTTCAAATTAATGTCACAGCAGTGGAGAGTTATGGAAACCCTAGAACCTCAAGATTTTCTTAATTTCCGAGATGATTTAGGTACAGCCTCTGGTTTTGAATCATTTCAAATGAGGGAAATGGAGTCCTTAATGGGAACAAAATGGATTGATGGGAAATTAATGGGGAAAAAAGAAAACAAAAAGTCATTATATGATGTAACATGCGATTGGTTAGAGAGAACTCCAGTCCAAGGTTCGGTCTACAATTCCAAGGATGATGAAACACAAGTCAATAGATTTATCGAAGAATATTTAGAAGCTCACAAAAAATTATATCCAGACACAAATAAAGAAGCAGTTCAGTTTTTTGATGAGGAACAATCACTACGTAGAAGACGTGCAGGTTTAGTTTTTATCGAGTCATATCGTGAACTTCCATTATTGGCTTGGCCACGTAAATTAATCTCTACATTAATTGAATTGGAACAGTCCATGATTCTTTGGAGAACTTCACATGCAAGGATGGTTGAACGCATGATAGGTAGAAGAATAGGGACGGGCGGTTCATCTGGTGTAGATTATTTGGATATGACTGCCAAATATAGAGTATTTATTGATCTGTGGGCAGTTCGTAGTATTTTAATCAAAAAGGAAGCTTTACCAGTTCTTAAAAATAAAGATTTTTATGAATTTAGAGGTGAATAATTGATAGATTTAAAAGGTAAAAGAGCGTTGGTTTGTGGTGGTACAAGTGGAATCGGAAAAGCTACAGTAGCTTCTCTCAAACAGAATGGAGCGGAAGTCGTAATTCTTTCTAGAAGTGCTTCAGGTAAAGATACAATCTCTTGTGATCTTGAGGATTTAGAGTCTTTGAGAACATTAGTAAGTAAAGAAATAGAAACAAATGGCCCATTTCAAATCTTGATAAATAATTCAGGAGGTCCTCCTTCAGGCCCTCTTATCGAAGCTCAACCACATGATTTTGAAAAAGCTTTTCTTAGACATGTTTTAGCTTCACAGACTTTAGTTCAGCTACTTTTAGAAGGTATGAAATCCTCAAATTATGGTAGAATAATTAATATTATCTCAACATCAGTCAAGGAACCTATACCTGGATTAGGAGTTAGTAATACAATTAGAGGCGCTATGGCTTCATGGTCAAAAACCCTATCCAAAGAGTTGCCTTCTGATATTACAATTAACAATGTATTACCAGGTTTTACGAATACTGAAAGACTTACAGAATTAAAGAAAACACTTTCACTTCAAAAAGGCATAAGTCAAGAGGAAGTCGAGAGTGCATGGCTAAGCACAGTTCCAGAGGGTCGATTAGCAGATCCATCGGAATTAGGTCAAGTAGTAGCTTTTCTTTCATCTCCAGCAGCAAGTTTTGTAAGAGGTACAAGTATTCCAGTTGATGGTGGAAGGACAGGTTCAATTTAATGGATTTTGATATTTTTCTTTCTATTGCCCAAACTC
>PBGF01000030.1 GCA_002718915.1 Methanobacteriota archaeon
CAACATATGGAATGTCCGAAAGATTACTCGGAGCAACCGTAGCAACTCATGGTGATGACAAAGGATTGATTATGCCTCCATCGATTGCACCAATTCAAGTAGTTATTGTCCCAATTTTATCTAAAGATGGTTCAGATGAAATCATGTCCGCGGCAAATGAAATGGTTAAAGAGCTAAAATCAGAGAAGATTAGAGTCAAGTTAGACGATAGAGATATTAGGCCCGGCCAGAAGTATTATGATTGGGAAATAAAAGGAGTTCCATTAAGAATAGAATTAGGCCCAAGAGATCTCAAATCAAATTCATTTATGTGTGCTAGAAGAACTGGACAAAAGTCTAGTTACAAATTACAGGAATTAATTGATTCAGTTAGGAAAGAATTGGATTTAGTCAATGACCATATGAAAGAGAGATCTAAATCCCATTTCAATCAGCATATCAAAAAAATACCTAAAGTAGTGATTAATGGTTCAACAATTTCATTTGAGGAAAAGTTAGAGGAAGGATTTGTATATGAAATGGCATTTGAAGGAAACGATGCAGAAGCCGAAATGATCGAAAAGGAAACTGGATTTTCATTATTGGGCGAGTCCACAAGACCATTTTCTAAAAAAAGGAAATGTATGATTACAGGTAAGACTACACATAGCAGAGTTTTCTTAGCTAAAACTTACTAGAATTGAATCTAATAATCCATGAAGTTAGACTTTATATACAGTCTGTGACAATGTTTATGTCCGACAGTAGAATCACTTGTGGTTCAAAACTGTCAGAAAGAGGACGCAACCATGGAACACAGAATAGAAAAAAATGATGAGGGAGTTTCCCCAGTTATTGCCGTTATTTTAATGGTGGCAATTACAGTTGTTTTGGCAGCTGTGCTGTACGTTTGGGCAGCCAGTTTCTTAGAACAAGGAGAATCAGCCCCTATAGCCACTTTCTTTGTATCACAAGATAGTGCAAATATATATCACGTAGAAGTGATTAAAGTTAGCAAGCAGGAAGATTTACTAGGATTTAGTTTCTTCTTGAAAGACGGATCTGGATCGACATATGTCGGTAGCGATGGTAATGGCTTCGGCGAAGTCGCTATGCAATTCCAGGGCGGTGAAGAACATGGGATCGATATGACCTATAGTGGAGATGATCAACAATTGAAGGATAGAGCAACCAACGTCACAAATGACGATGGAACTGACTTCCCAGTTCATTTCTCCGACAATGACCGCGATGGCAAATTGTCATCTGGTGACCAATTCTTGGTATATGGACCAGACTCTGGACCAGCACAAGATGGTTGGAAACTAGATATCCAATTTGATGCAACCGGAGACATTATTGGCTCCGCTAAATTACTATAGAGTAGTTTAGATAGGAAATGTAGCGTTAGGTAGGGGATTTAGTTCCCCTATCTCTCGGTTACGACTTTTTTTACTTTTATTTTTTTACTAGCGAAGCTTTTATGTTTATATCTTAATCA
The DNA here is from genome assembly GCA_002718915.1 of Methanobacteriota archaeon. Taxonomy (GTDB): domain Archaea; phylum Thermoplasmatota; class Poseidoniia; order MGIII; family CG-Epi1; genus CG-Epi1. Next base: position 1,481 of record PBGF01000030.1, read on the forward strand.
TTATGATTAGGAGTTAGTACAGATTAATGAAGAAAATAAGCTTAATCTTAATTACATTTCTTTTAATTACAGGAGTCTCAGGATCTTATGGTTATTTTGTATACATTTATGATAATGATAATTCTAGTTCCGAAGATGCTATAGTTAGTGATGAAATAGTAGAAGAAGAGCAATCTGACAATTCTCAGAATCAAACAGTAAGTAATGAAACGGAAGAACCTGAAGAGGAAGAGTTACCTTTTGATGTGGTTGGCATCTTTAAATGTATTGAAATAGATTCTGAGCAAAGGTGCTGGCAAACTCACGAACCAAGTCAATCAATCTCAGGTTCTTCTGTTCCTTTAGTTGTTGATTTACATGGTTATGGATTTAATTCAACAGAACACAGAAGAATTTCAGATTTTGATGAGATAACAAGTGATGAAAATGCAGTAGTAATCTATCCAGACGCCCTAGATTTTTCATGGAATTCAGGCTGGTGTTGTGGGGCATCAAAAGATCAAGAGCGTGATGATATAGGCTTCATTCTTGAAATGATTGACATAGTTATTGATTTCCATAATATTGATGATAGTCGAATATATGCTACAGGATGGTCAAATGGGTGTGCAATGGCTCAAGCTCTTGCTAATAAGGCAAGCGATGTATTTGCATCTGTAGGATGTATGTCTTGGTATCTTTTACAAGAAGAAGATAATAGTTACTCTCCAATTCCTATAATTGAACTTCACGGCATCTTAGACTTAGTAATTCCATATGCATCCGATGCAAATGGTGGTTTGGCCCATGGTCAGGTTCCTACGTCAGAAACGGCGTCTGGAGCTATTCAAAATATGTATAACTGGAAGGAAATGAACGGCTGTAATGGAAATTTTCCTGATGTTAATGAACAAAATACGTTTTATTCAATTCAGGGTTTTAATGACTGCGAAAATAATGCCCAAGTAAGATTAGTTACCTTGCATGCTCACGGCCATAATCCTTATTCTGAGGATGCTCGGCAAGAAAGCACAGGAACTTTTCTTCCTGGAAGTCAAGTACCTATATCTACTTCTCAAATAGCTTGGGATTTTATTAGCCAACATACCAAGTAATTGACCTTTAGTTCTTTTAATTTATCTATCTAATATTCTATGTTCTTTTAGATCTATAACTAATGTATGCTAATCCACCAACAAGTCCTACAACTACAAGAGCAATCATTCGGAATGAATTACTATCTTCATCAGATTCTGAACTAACTGAAATTGTTATTGACTTCTCATTATTGTCGATATTTACTTCATTTAATGAATTTGCTGGATCGACTATAGCTACTCTTAAAGGATGAGATCCTTTAGTTGCAGTCCAAGTAGCAGTTACAATAATTTCTTCATCATCAGTTCCTTCAAATACAACAGTAGTTGTGTTAAATGGCGTTTCATCGTCATAAAATACAATAGAGACATCATTTTGACCCGTATTATTAATCAAATTTGTTATTGTAGCTGTCAATGTAACTTCAGTACCCACAGTAGGACTTTCAGGATTCCATAATAATTCAGAAACAATATAATCTGGATTTTGAGCTTCTATAGGTGTAACACCTATATCAAAAGTATGAATTATATCATCAACTTGGTTAGCAATTCCATCAGTCCAAGAAACAGTTACGATGAAATTTTCTTTTTCATCTACAGTAACAGTCTGATCTGGTGTTATTTTCAATTCAGCAGTTACATTTTCGCCGTAATCAACTCCCCACTTGTTTGGAACAAATTCTGCAGTCCAATTATTTGGGATAGTATCAATAGTTAATTCATAAATGGCATTCATATGCCCTATGGATGATCCGTTAAAGTTGAAAGTAACAGTTTGACCTAGTGCTACATTAGCTTCAGTTCTATCAACATTGACGTCAATTCCTCTCATTAATTTCTTTTCAAGAGTTTTATTTTGAAGAACACCGTCTTTTTCATCTGTAATATTTGCAATATCATTTAGGTTGTAAACATAATCCTCTTCGCCAGATAAGTCTTCATATTCACTTACTAGATTATAAATTCCATCTGGAACAGTGATATCTACAATTCCATTTTTCATCTCAATATCAAAGCTGAAATTAGCCCCTTCCATTTCTATCTCGTCAAATAGTATAGCTTCAGAATCAGCGGAAGAAAGATATGTTTGCTTGTAATTTATACCTCTATTCAAAGAAGCATTTAGATCCAATGCACCTTCTAACTCTAACTCAGAGATATCAACATAGCTAGTATCTTCATTAGTGTAAATCCAATATTGATATGCGCCAGTATAGAGATAAAGCTCGTATTCTCCGTTTTCATCAGCAGTTGTATTAAATTGTACATTAGTACCTGCCATATTCCATATTTCAATTTCAGAATTTGCTAATAAATCATCAATGTTTGCAACTCCATTAAAATCACGATCATAGAATACAGTTCCTGATAATTTAACTCTCCAATCAGCATCTCTTTTGAAAGTCTGTTGTTCTTTTCCAGCCTTAACATAGACGTTTTGCGTATCTAATTGGAAACGTTCATCCTCACCATTTTTATAATGAGTCATTTCTATTTCATAAGTTCTTGGCGTCATTTCTGGAATATTGATAATTCCATTTTCATCCGTAGTATAAATTTCATCATCTGTAAAATCAGACATAAATGTAACATCTGCATTAGCTACAGGGAGCTTACTTCCAGTTGCGTTAGTATATGTGACTTCTAAAGTAACATTAACGGCAATTGGATCTAAAGTTATAGTATATTTGTCAGTATCTCCATTTACAGTAAATACTTCTTCAAATGATTCATATCCTTCTAAATCAACTGTAACAGTATAGTCGCCATTAGGTAAATCAATTTTACCGTAATCTATAGTTGAACCAAATAATCCTTCATCAGCAATTGTTTCAGTTACAAAAATTACATTTTCTTCAGATTCAAATAATATCTCGATAGCTGAATCTTGAATTAAATCATCATCCGCGGATGAAACAACTTCACCTCTAAAGTATCCTTCATCTCTTAATGTTAAGTTATATTCTTTAGGTTCATTTAATGTGATTTGGCCAGTAAAACTATAGTGCTTACTACTAACTCCATCTTGGAAGCTAACGTAATAATTTCCAGGTAATAGGCTACCAGAATATCCTCCAAATTTAGTAACTTCAAAGGTAGTAGCATTTTCCAAGTTAGTCATCGATGTAAATGTTACCATCCCGTTTTCAGGAGCGTCATTTAGAGTTGCAATACCGTTAATGTCATATTTCTTTTCAGCATTAATTGTTCCAAGATCAAGGCTTGTTTGTCCAATTTCAATATCTATTTGATCTAGTGCAAAATATCTAGTTCCATTGTTATCATATGAAAAAGTGTATAGATAACTGTCAGGCGGTAAGATAACATTAGATAAATTTCCATTTTCATCAGTACTGAAATTCAAATAATATGATAAGTTTGTAAGAGGAGAAAATGAAATATTGGCGTTTGGTATTCCGTTATCTTCATAAGAGAAAACACCAGTAACTTCAGTTGTAATACGTTTCATCTCAACAATTAATTCTTTTTCCATGTTTAGTTCTAGATTCACTATTTCATCTTTACTATAATTAGTATTAGTAGAGATTTCATAGATTTTTTCGAAGCTATATCCGTATTTTACGGCATTTATTTCATAGTTATCAATTGGCAATGTAATTAATGAACTAGGATTAGTAGCCCAAACATTTAGTGCCCCGTTATTTCCATTTAGGTTTACTAAGCCATCTAATGGTATTTCGCTACCAAGATGCTCTTCATACATTATAATCATTACATCCTGACCATAGTTTGAGGAAAGATTTTCATTTTTATCACTGTCTGCTAAATTTACAGTTTGTAAAGCAACAAGATTTTGTCCGTCACCACCTATGTGTGCATAGGCATTATAAATTCCAGCAGGTAAAATAATATCATATTCTCCATCAAATTTACTTTTTGTAGAGACACTTCCTCCATTTACAGAGTCAAAAGTCACTCTCACTTCTTCAGAACCTTTTTCATTTTCGTCTAAAGTTTTATTTCCATTAATATCTTCAAACAATTTTCCTTCTACGTTATACCCTTGTCCCATAGATGCATCAATAGGTGTTGATACTGTCTTACTATCTATACGTTCTAAGTATGCTAGAGTATTATTTTCTTTTTGATGTAATGTGAATAAATCATATGTCCCTTCAGGAAGTACAGTGGCAAAATACCCATTTTCATTTGTAAATACATTGTAACTGGTTGATGTAAAATCAACATTATTTATTGAAATTTGTTCTTCAGAAATACCCACTCCATCGTGTGTTAAGGTTCCTTCAAGTCTGAAACCATTCCTTAGAGTTGCGTTGTATCCCTTTGAAGTTCCTTTTCCAAGTACAATGTCAATGCTGTTATTTGCCCAATCGGCAGTATTATCTGCTAAAAGACCCTCATTTTCTAGCCTTAAGGTATAGTTGCCAGGGAGTAATTGTTCAAAACAGAAAGAGACTAATCGTGTATCGTCTTCATTTGGACAATCAGAATCTAAATAGTTTTGATTCAAGAAAGTGCTTTCTACTAAACTGCCATTGGTTTCGTCATATAATGAAACTGTAATTTGAGTAATTCCAATTTCATCAGCAGATACGAATTCACCCCAAATTGAGCTTGGTTTTAGTGCTTCAGTAATTTCAATCTCTTGTCCAGCTCTCGTAGCAGAAGTTCCCAAGTATGAAGCTAAAACAACTTCGTGATCATTTAATTCAGTAGTTATTCTATATTCGCCAGGAGCCAAGCCTATGAATTCATATTTTCCGTTTGCATTTGTATTTACTATTGTTTCTATTTCTGAACGAATATTGGTAGCTTTAACTGGAGTAATAGGCAATGCTTCATCTATAACACCACTAAATGTTCCATCTTTATCCATATCCCAGAATAGCCTACCAGTGATGTTTGTTGGTTTAATTTCGATATCTATATCAAAGGTAGAATTAACATTAGGAACTCTCATCGCAGCCTCTTCAGAAATATTCACTTTCAGTAATTCATCTGCAGAGGTCCCCGTCAATATATTATTGCTAACTTTTCTAATTTTTTCATCATCTGAAATATGATCTCCAAATGAAACAATTAAAGTTATGTTACCTGCAACAGACAACAAAGAGTAATTTCCATTTTTATCGGTAGTTGCCATTCCATGAGGAATACCAAATTCATCAAGAACAGTTACATTAGCATTTGCTACAGGATCTCCGTTTGGAGTTGCAACAGTTCCTTGAATAGTTGCACCATCATAATATTTTAACATTCGTAATTGATTTCCTCCAGCAGATTTCACCAATTTAAAGTGCGTTAAATTCCAACCTGGGGCAGGACTTTTTCCTTCTTGTGCGATAGATCCAGTTATTCCTGGGATACCGTCTTCAAGTGGGCGACCAATATCTGGTGCAGACCACCCAATGAATGCTCTAAAGAACATTGAATTCAAAAATCTATCTTTGTAAACCAGCACGTCGTTTTCAATAGTTAAAGTAGGATTGGTCTTGACTAATTCATTAATTTCATTAGCAGGTAATGTTTGACCATTAGAGAGAGTATATTGTACTTCAACAAAATCATTAATTTCATAATCAGCTAAAGTTATAGGAGCATACAAAATACCTGTTTGACCAGGTTTTGGGCCGTATGCCATCATTCTAGTATCTGCAGCAAAATATCTAATAGATTTTCCAGTTATTTGCTCTACTTCCCATAATAAATCAGATATAGTAGTAGTATCCATAGTCATTAGTATAGGATTTCCAGTTCTTATTGCTGCATTTCTGTTGTTGATATCTTGTTTATTACCATCACCGTCTTCGGTTTTAGGGTAGAGATCAATATAATCATTAGGATTTGAAACGATATGCTCAAATGCGGAAACATTTTCCTCATTTAAGTATCCGTCCAATAGAGTATTTCTAATATCAGAATCAAATTTTCCTGTGTTTCTATTTACTTCACTCTCTAATATTCTATAAAGAAGAAGTGACATTGCTTCATGTTCAGATTGAGATGCAATGAAATTACCTGCAATTTGGTAACCAAACTGGAAATTATCAGCAACAGTAGGGTGTTCACCAATATCAATTGCCCAGAATCCGTAATCCCACCAGGCCATGAATCCAGGTCTATCTTCTGGTGCTTTTTCAGTATCTTGTTCAGCTAACCATTCGAGTCCTTCAATCCAATAATCTGAGGGAAATGATGGTCCAGTATTCCCCATATACCATAATTGATTTGAACTTAAGTTAGTAGTATACATACCAGAAGTCCCATCTGGATATAAGGTAACATTGTTTCTTTGACCATAATCGAACTCTTCAGGTCTAAAGAAATCATAGCTAAGGAAGTTGTAAATGTCTGAATCGTGTTCTTTTTTGTCTTCATAAGGAACACCTGCATCATATCCATAGAAAGTATTTGGAAGGAAAATGAATAATCCTATGAAAAGAGCAACAAGTGGTCTTTTCATATCGAATGCTTTTCTTAATCCACTTAATCGGTCACGGAATCGATATTGGTCAATATCTTGAGCATCCATATGCCCAATGACCATAATTAATACAATCAAAATAATTGCCGTCAAAAATCCAACAAGAACGCTGATTGTAAAGAAGAACCAGAATCCTATTGCAAGAGAAAGTAAGGATAATCCGTAGAATAAGTTCCCACGTTTTCCCCAGTAACTAGTCCATATTTGTAATACAGATGGAAAGTTAGCCCATTGAATTATGAGCCAAGTCATCCAACCACTTATTAGAGAAACAATAGGAGTTGCGTTGAAAATAAAACGAACAGCAGATTGAGCCATATACAAAGAGACAAGCGCCCAGATCATAACAAACAGATAATCTTTCTTCCATATACTTTGGTTGAATAGTTGATACGCCATCCATATGACTCCAAAAATTGCTAACCAAATAGACACAGGACCGAATGCAAAAACAAAATCTGCAAATTCAGGAGGTTGAGCCTCAGCAATAGTGTTGAAAAGTTTAGTTCTTACAAAATACCCTTGTCCACTGAAGAGTAAAAATCCAAGTTCAGTGAAAACATATTTTAGCAATAGATAGAAAGTAAGAGCAATAAAAGTAGAACTTCCAATAACTAATAGCCATGGTAAATCTCTGGTTGTAACCATCAATATAGACATTATGATATAACCAAGTAAAATATAAGCTGGAGCTTCCCACCAGGTATTAATGAATCCCATTGTCTGATAGTATGGATATGATAAAAGAACAGGGAAACTTAGAGTAACCAATCCTAACATTCCAGTAGTTAAACTATCAACTCTTCTGAATGCATTAATTAGCATTTGGAATCCTAAATAAATGGCAATAATCGCCATAATGTAAGGGAACCCTTTCCAACTCATAGCAACCATAGCAATAGTCATACCAGCTAATCCAGCATAACCTAGAGCAATTCTTTCGCTTTTAACAAATTCATTTAGACCTTGTTTAATACTATCAAAATTAGTCCAATCAGAAACCCATTTTTTATCGTTTGATATAGTCAAAGCTCTCATGAAGAAAAAGAAAGTGGTAGTACCAAACAAGATAATATATGAATCGTGATCAGCCAGTGCTAAACTTGAATGACTTACGTGACCAGAATTAACTCCAATTAGAAAAGCTCCAATTAATCCAGCTTCTTTACCAAATTGAGCTCTTCCTATAGCATAAACTGGGAAGACAATTAAGGCACCATAAATTGCAGGTAAGACCTGCATAGCATACCACACAGAATCTTCAGTTGATGAAAAGAATGGAGATATAATTAATCCAATGATTGCAATAGACCAATCAAATAATGGTGGACGGTTATTATTTGCACCATATGGGTAGTTGAGCATTGGATCTCTTTCCAAATGTTTACCATTTTCAACAACATAATCTACAACATGTTTGTGGTAGTAAGGGTCACTACCTCCAGTTAATTGATAACCATCTTCGGTTGCAGGTTCAGCAGTCCAAGCAGTTCTAATGTAAAGTGAAAATAGAAAAATTAGAACTAGTAATCCTACAGTTCTCCAGTCAACTTTACTGGATTTCATTGAGGTTCCTAGTTTCTCAGTATCTGCAGAGATATCTCTGCTGATAGAAGGAGTTGGGCGATTCTTGAAGCGACTCTTTACCTTAGAGTCACGTCGACGACGTGTTTGTCTTGCCATTGATGTTGTGTCCTTCCTGCCTCTTAAAAATCAGAGACGGATTGGGCGCCACTCGGATGGTTATATAAGCTCTGCCCTAAAATCAGCTACAAATTGCGCTTACGATGACGGCTGTATTTCACCAATACAATTTCCGAATCCAATCTTATAACCTTTTCCTCTACAAAATCCTTTCAAAGTTACAACGTCTCCATCTTCCAAGAAAGTTCTCTGCTCACCATTAGGAAGTGTGATAGGTTCTTTGCCACCCCAAGCAATTTCAAGCATAGAACCTCGACTATCTTTATCCGGTCCAGAAATAGTTCCACTGGCCAGTAAATCTCCGGTTCTAAGATTACAACCTGTAATTGTATGGTGAGCAATCTGTTGAGCTAGATTCCAATACAAATAATTGTAATTTGTTTTGGAAATAATGCAAGGCTTTTCCATTTTCTTTGTTTGCAAATGTATTTCTAATTCAATATCAAAATTATGATCCTTCTTATTTTTTAGATAATCAAAGGGTTCAGGATCTTGTTTAGGACTTTTGCATCTAAATGGTTCCAAAGCTTCTAGTGTAATTATCCAAGGTGAAATAGATGTAGCAAAATTCTTTGCTAAAAAAGGTCCAAGTGGAATATATTCCCATGTTTGCACATCTCTGGCAGACCAATCATTAATCAAAGCTAAACCAAAAACGTGTTCTTCAGCTTCATCAACAGGAATTGGTTCAGATAAGTAGTTACCAGATCCAATCAGAACTCCCATTTCTAATTCAAAATCGAGCCTTTTCGAATCTCCAAAAATCGGTTCATCAGAAGTTGGTGGTTTTGTTTGACCATTAGGACGTACAATATCAGTTCCACTAAGTACTACAGAAGACGCACGACCATGATATCCTACTGGCAAGTGAAGCCAATTTGGCATTAGGGCTGCATCAGGTCCTCTAAACATAGTTCCTACATTAGTTGCATGTTCTTTTGAGGAATAAAAATCAGTATAGTCTCCAATATCTACAGGCAATTCCATCACTACATTTTCTTTTGGAATAACTGCAATTTTCTTTAGTTTTTCATTGTCACGTAGAGTTGGATTATCTTCGCTTAATACTTCACTTATTCTCAATCTCGTTTCTTTCCATGCCTCTTTCCCCATAGACATAAATGCATTCAAAGTAGGTTCGTGAAAAATTTCAGCCCCTTCTATTTCAGTACCTTCAAAGATTCCAGCCTCATCTAAGTGTGCTAAATCAATAACAAAATCTCCAATTGCAGTTACAACATGTAAGTCTCCCCCATCTTTTGGGCTACAAACTCCAAAAGGTATGTTTTGTATTGGGAAATCAGATTTTTCATCTACATTTACCCAAGATTTTAGATTTGAATTGTGTGTTTTATCCATTACATCCACCCTAGTTGTGTTAAGTCATCCATGGGCTCTTGAAAAGAGCAACTGCCGAAAGAAATTGCAGTATCTTGCCGACTTTTTTCTATAATTTCTCTTGAAATTTCAAATCTTGAGTCACGATCATCCCCTACTTTCCACACAAGTTTGTCGTCTAAGAATTCGAAATCTGATTCGTTTTGACAATCAATCATGTGCGATAATAAGATAAACATTCTGAATTTTTCTTGTTCATTTTCAGGTTTTGGAAATGTTGAAGCAAATGTACTTGCACTAAACATGTTTATGAATCCGTGCATTTCGGTATCATATTCACTAGAATGGTGACGAATTGGGTGGTGAAGTCCTGCAGTAAATTTAACAGGAACTTGTAGTATACTGCAATTTTGTATCATAGCTGCCACTTGTTCAACTGAAGGAAATGCATCTTTGACAATTCCTCCACATCTTAATTTAATTCCAGCGTTTTTTAGTTTAGAAATCATTTCAATTGTAGGTGTAATCTCAGTATCCCAATCACCTTCATCTTCATTAGTTGCATAATTAATTCCTACATAAGGCAGTTTAGGGAATTCATGATAATGCTCTAAATTATTTGAATTTAGTAAATCTACGACATTAATCATGGCTTTCTTTGAAGGAGAATTTGAAGGTAATTTTGTTTCTATAACTTCAATTACAATTTTCCCCTCATGTTTTTCTCTGTAATTATTTATGATTTTAATTTCATCCTTAGTTTGTTGTAAGAAATCTTTATCAGAAGTACTTTGGCCACCTAATACAGATAATCTAAGCATTCCAATATTCTCAAATTGAGGAATAAATTCCTCCAAATCAGTTAGTTGAGAAATAGGTATAATGAATCTTCCTAGCATCCATTTTTCTTCTTCTTTAAGATGAGAAATATATTCAGATATAGCCTCATTAAGAGGTAATTTTGCAGGAGGAAATAGACCGGCATAGTCTATCAACCCATTCATGAATTTCTTTAGACTATTTTTCATCAAATTTATTCGCCTAAAGCGTCTTTGTAATCTTCACCGTCTAACCAAGATTTTGAATAATTTGGATCTTCAACTTTTAGAGCATATTTAGCTACTTTTAGGGGATAATGGGTATCTACCATTACAGCTAATTCATCAGTCCATTTTGCTCCGATTGAAGCTTCATACTTTCCAGGATGTGGACCATGAGTTAATCCGTCAGGATGCAAGGTCATTGAACCAAATTCAACTCCTTTTCTAGACATAAATTCCTTTGAATCATAATATATGACTTCATCAGACATAATATTTGCGTGATTATAAGGTGCAGGAATTGCATTTTTATCAAAATCAAAGGGTCTTGGACAAAATGAGCAAACTACAAACCTATCGCTGGCAAATGTTTGGTGAACAGGTGGAGGTTCATGAATTCTACCTACAATTGGCTCAAAATCATGAATGCTGAAAGCAAATGGATAGTAATATCCATCCCATCCAACAACGTCACAAGGATGATGACCCAGTGTAACTTCAGTAAATCTATTTCGCTGTTTTACAATAATTTTGAACTCACCTTTTTCATCATGTGGAACTAGTTCATCCGGCCCTCTAAAATCGCGCTCAGAATACGGACTTCTTTCTATGATTTGCCCATATTCATTTCGGTATCTTTTAGGAGTTCTTACTTCACCAGGAGATTCTACAATTAGAAGAGAATGTTCTTCATCATTCATCACATACCTGTGTAAAATTCCTCTTGGAATGACTAGATAATCACCAGCATTATATTTCATGTTTCCAAAGGCAGTTTCTAATGTTCCACTTCCCTGACTAACATAGATTATTTCGTCACCTTGAGCGTTACGGTAGTAATAATCATCATTTTTATCAGGATAGCACATCATCATTACAACATCATTGTTGAACAAGAAAGGTTTCCTGTCCATAATTGCACTTCCACCTTTGTCAGCTCTATTAGTGTAAAAATGCCGCATTCTTAGACTTTTATCATCATCTTCTTCAAGTGTAAAACTTCCTATTTCTTTTGTTGATAGAACTTCGGTAGGAGGATATATATGATAAAGAAGTGATGAAGGTCCAACAAATCCCTTATTTCCTTTCAGTTCTTCATGATAAATATTTCCGTTTTCATCTCTAAAAACCGTGTGTCTTTTCTTAGCTACTTTTCCCAATTTGTGATATCTGTGCATCTATAGGTTACCTCTTTCAGCCTGGTGTCTTTCAATTGCTTCAAATAATGCTTTAAAATTTCCAATTCCAAAGCCTTTTGATCCTTTTCTTTGAATAACTTCATAGAATACAGTGGGCCTGTCTTCTACTGGTTTTGTAAATAATTGTAATAAATATCCTTCATCATCACGATCTACTAATATTTTCAACTTTCTTAGAACTTCAAGATCTTCATCAATAACGCCCACTCTCTCAGTCAAATCTTCGTAATAGGTATCGGGCACTTCTAAGAATTCTACACCATTAGCTTTTAATTTTTTTATCGTTTTAATAATATCACTTGTTAAAAGAGCAACATGCTGTACACCCGGCCCTTCATAGAATTCTAAATATTCATCAATTTGTGATTTCTTTCTACCTTCTGCAGGTTCATTAATTGGGAATTTTATTCTTCCATTATCACTTTCCATTACTTTTGACATAAGAGCAGAATATTCAGTTGAAATATCGTCATCACTAAAAGCTTGAATTTGTGAGAATCCCATAATATCTGCATAGAAATTGACCCAGTGCTCCATTTTGCCTAGTTCAACATTTCCAACAATATGATCAACAAATTTTAGCCCTACACTTTCTTCTTCTACTTTTTGTTCTATAAAGCCAGGTAAGAAAGGTCCTTTGTAATTGTCATATGATATAAATGAATGTACAGTTTCACCGTAGGTAAAAATTGAAGCCTTTGTAATAGTTCCATTATCATCACTAATTGTTTCAGGTTTATGGGCGCTTTTTGCTCCACGAGCAATACATGCTTCATAACAGCTTTTTGCATTGTCTACATGGAAAGCAATATCTTTCACTCCATCTCCATGTTTTCTGATGTGTTCAGCAAGTTCATTGTTACCATTCAAGGGAGTAGAAAACATCATTCGAATTCGACCCTGCTCTAGAACATAGCTAGCCTTTTCTCTATCTCCAGTTTCTAATCCTGAATAAGCGATTTGACTAAATCCAAATGCTTTTCTGTAATAGTAGGCAGCTTGCTTTGCATTACCTACCCAAAACTCAACGTGATGTACAGCTTTAAGTGGCACTGGGTCTTTACTCATTATTTTCACATCTTCAGGATTATTTATCCCGTGTTAACTGTACATGAAAAAAGTGTCCCATTATTAAAGTCTTCTTCAAGAATTATCCTGGAAGTAAGTAACCCAATTATAATTGTAAGTGAAGTCTGAAGCAGGATCATTTGATTCTAGATTTATTTCCCAGTCTCCTACCATTTCACCTTCATTTGTTTTATATTCAATAGATTGAGGTTGAGCACCTAGTGAATAATCTTCTTCGAAAACAACACCTGATGGCGAAGTAATTGTAACAGTCACATCTTCTTGCACAGGCAGTACACTTTGTCCAGTTAGATTAATGTAGATATGTACTTTTTCAACGTATGGATTTATTGTAGATGATATAATCTCTTCATCTCCACCATCTACTTCCCCATCGCCACTTTCTTCATGATTAATGCTTATTTCTTGGAATGCTACACTTTGTCGTTCTTCAGCATCTTTTGCAGTTAATACAACAAAATATAATCCTCCTTGCGACCAATTATGTTCTACTTTTTCACCAGTTGCAGTATTGCCGTCTCCAAAATCCCATTCATATGTTATGAATGCACCTTCAGAACCTGAGGCATCAAATTGGAACTCCTCATTACTCCATCCTTTTACTTTTGATGCATCAATTTCAGCATTGAGAATTACAGGTTCAGTACCTACAATTCTCGGACCTATAAGTTGCCAAACAATTAGGAAAATAACTGCGATTGCTAACATACTGACTAACCTGTCAACAATTTCTTCTTTTCTTTCTGCAGTCATACTGGTTCTAACTTTTTCGAGTATTCCAGTTACTCCATCAGCAAAAATGAAGCCTCCATCAAGTGGAACTGCAGGTAGCGCATTGGTTAATCCAACCATTAAATTCAGCCAGAAAATCCAATAAAATGAATTAGCTAATATCCAAAATAAATTATCAGGAATAACTCCTACAATGCCAGATGGAGAGAAAATGGCTGTAAAATGTTCAGGGAATGGCTGCAATTTTTGGAAAGGTAATGTGATGTATTGTAACATGCTTCCTCCAGATCTTCCTGGATTAGACAAACTATCAGCTATAAGTTCAGGATTTACAACTGCAATACCCATGAATCCTTTTCCTGACATCCATGTTTCATAGGAATCAGGATAATATTTCAGGTAATAGCTTCCTTTATCAGATAAAGTAACTTGATAAGTTTCAGGATTTCCTTTATTGAGTACTGAAACATTAACGACCTGTCCAGCATAAGTTTCATTCATAATATTAGAGAAGTCTTCTGAATTAGAGACAACTTGTTCATTTACTTCAGTTATCAACATCCAAGGCTCTAGTCCAGCTTCTTCTCCACCATAATCAACTACAACACTGCCAGAAAGAACACCCTCATTGGAAGGTTCTAAGGATGCTACCATAACAGACGAAAACAGGAATGAGAAGATAATTGCAATTACCATATTGCTTCCAGGTCCGGCAGCATACAACCTCATCCGTTCCCATTTTTTCATATTTTTCATTTCTTCTTCATCAGGTTCTACAAATGCCCCCACAGGGAAGAAAAACATTAGCAATCCAAGAGCCTTAACTTTTACGTTAGCTACTCTGCTCAAGATACCGTGGCTAAATTCATGGACCACCATAGCAATTACTAATGCTAAGATACCATACCATAGAGGAATTACTGGATTTAATCCAGGTAACCCAATCATCATTTTAGGTGAAACAGAGGAACTTTTTGGTATTTGCCAAGCTAATGTTGCTTGCCACAATAAAAGAAGAAACATAAAAATCATTATTAGAAAAACAGTTACAACCCACACATCTCCCACTCTCTGCCAAAAGACAGTTTTTTGTGATATTTTTTCGATGAAATCTTTACCCCAGTCAGTTCTCCACATCAAAAATGATCGGCCCCAAACTAGTTCCATATTGTACTTTTCTAAGTATCCTTCGTTATCTGCCCACCTAGCGCCAGTTATCCAGGCAATAAGGAATAATGCAAAAGTATACCATCCTAAGAATAAACAAAAAGTGAGTATTATCAAAAACTGGCTATGTCTACGAATATGGACTTCTATTGGCATCCCAGTTAATGTAGGCTCAATTTTTTCTTCTTCTTCAGCCACGTATTCTACTCCACACGGGTCTTTATTTAACCTCCATTATGGAGCTCAATGGCCAAGAAGAAAGGTAAACGTGAAGAAGGTTTCACATTTCCAGAATTCGATAAAGAGGAATTTCGTCAAAAAGAATTGAGAGATTCAAAGGTCATTTTATTTTCGGTATTCTATGCTTTGGTGATTGCAGTTATCTCTTACTCGTTGGTTAGAATGACCAGTTTAGAAAGATCAGTGATGTTGTTTGGATTCGTTGCTCCTTTTGGTTTGATTAAAATTTTACCTTTCATAGTAGACACCAGCGAATTTGAACGGAAAAATTGGTTTGGGCCGATATTCATGTCATTTTTAGCTTGGCTCGGTTTATTCATCTTATTTTCAAATCCACCTTTCAACGACATATCAAATCCAGAATTTGGAGTTAATGAAGTATACATAGAAGAAGATGGTCAATGGAATTTAACAACTGAAATTAATTCAGATACACCATTTGTTTTGATTGTTTCTGTAAAGGATAATTGGAAAATTGATAATGTTGTAATTAGTGCTAACAAAGGAGGAAGTGGCTTTATGTCGGCAACGCCTATGGTTAAATTAGAATCTGACAATTCATTCAATATTACTGGAAGTCATAGATATTATTATTATTTTGAAAATGGTTTAGATGCTGAGGCTTATTCATTTACTTTTACTGCAGAAGATGAAGAAGGAAATAGTACAATAAGAAAGACAAGTATTTCTATAGTTTAGAGTAATTTTTGTTGTATTTCGTGTAGTTTTTCTAAGGCTTGTAATGGAGTTAAATTCATTAAATCCATTTTCTTAATTTCATCAACAACAGGATTTTCTTTTGTTTCAGTTCTACCACCGAAATCAGTTGAAAATACAGATTGTACAGGTCCCGCTTTTGAGACTTCAATAGTAGAACCTTCTTCTAAATTATTCAAAACTTTACGTGCCCTTTCAAGAACTTCTTCAGGAACTCCAGCCATTTTAGCCACATGTATACCAAAAGAAGCATCAGTAGGCCCCTCAGCAACTCTATGCAATAATGTTAGTTCATGACCGTCTTCTTTTGCTTGCATATGGCAGTTTACAGATTTATCAAGAATCTTTGAAACATCAGTAAGTTGGTGATAGTGAGTTGCAAACAATGTTTTCACTCCAGTTCCAGCATGTAATTGTTCTGCAACAGCCCAAGCAAGAGCCAATCCATCAAATGTAGAAGTTCCTCTTCCTATTTCATCTAGTAA